>JAGPVP010000030.1 GCA_018066965.1 Zhongshania sp.
GGTGGCATTTGCACGTTACAGTGCGAAAGAAGGGTGGACCGTTCAACGCATGCTGAGAGTGTTACAACTGAATCTGTTTGAGAGAAAGGCGCTGATAGAGATCTTTAATCCAAGTCCGCCGCTCAAACAAAAAGACCAACCCCAAATGAGGTTGGTCTTATGACTGTCAAACTGTGGGACAGCAGTGGGGCAATTGGACCCTTGGGCCTACCATAACTATTTCTCCCTGTTTTTCTTAACTCTATACGCTAGTTATTCTTATGCATAGAAATTTTTAAAAAAATTATCGCAGAATTGTAGGGAGGTGTGACGAATAGCTTAGCTGATGTCTTGTTTTAGCGGATCTATATCAGTGTCAGCCTGTACGTTTAGATGGCGGCAAACAACAAGACGTTAGCTACGTAATAATTATTTCAACGGGCTAGCACGCAAGTGATTTAGTAATGAGGAGCGGACAGTGTTAGATGTGAACCCTAGACAGGGCGTTATTGGTCATATTAAAAAACCATCGATAATTAGCGCAAGAGAGAATTTTAAAGAGGTGTTCGATGAAGTGCTGGAGAAACTGATTCTCCCTAAATGGCCTTCACGACAATCATTACGTGTAAATAAGAGGGGTTAGTCGTGTTCTTATTTTATACAAAGCAACACCTCACTCCAAATTGGAGTTTTAAATGCGGTCGATTGCGAATGCTGTAGATTATAAGTAGCATCTAAGTGAGTCGTAATCTATATAATTGAAGGAATTCGACGATGGTTTATATATTGTTCGGCGTTGTTATTATCTTGGCCACTATCTCTATCCCACTAATTCTCTGCTGGAAAGCCGAAGCCATTATAAAAATGCTAAAGTAAGCATGATGGCTCTAATATGGAAGTAGGTTTTCTTGTCTGCTCAGTCTCGTGTGACCTGATGTAATGAAGGTGCAGTATCACTTAGGGCTTAATCTCTGACAGTTGTTATTGCACTATGTGTATATTGGCCGTTTGGCTCGTTAGTTCTTGGCAGTGTAAGGGGAATAACGTTATTCAATCACTCTTGAAAATTTGGCAGAAAGAATGGATCATAGTGCTGTTCGTTACAACACTTGTACGAGGCTAACGGGCCTACCACTCGTCAGCTAACTTGGCCAGGTCTACGCAGTAGACCTGTGCGTCTTCCCGACATCTTAGTTCCCCTGATTATAAATACATATTTATAGTCAGGGGGCTGCGCCTATTAACTAAGTAATCGTAGCATTGACCATTTCAGTTTGAGCCTAATCCTTTTTCTCAATGGTAATCTCAAGCATTTTGCTATTGCCAGCAAGCCATTATTGCACATATAAAGAACCAACGATGGGAGCAGTCCCGTCTTCCGGTACTTCTTTATAGCGAACACTATTGTTGATTTGCACTGAAATTTAAACCATTTATCGCCACAAATTGCAGAATGATATAACCCACTTCAACGCTCATAAGGGACGGGGTGTTAAATGACTTAAGGTTATAACAGTGGGTCACATTTCCGTACAACTGGTGGGTTAAGTTGGGATGCAAACCTACAGGCAGCACATTTTATTAATGACGTGGCAATTTGACTTGGTCACCTAAAGCGCCTGCGCCTTCACCTCTACCTGATTTTCGAAAATTTGTCGCTTAATTTGACCTCTATTTCGGGCGTGTTACGGTAGCCCTCCATCGGCTGTATGGTGGCTATCTGGATGGTCAAGTGGGGATATATCGAGGTGGTATGTGACTAAAATTATTCTAGATGAAGCCTTTGTTCTGGAATCAACAATTCGAGCAAAGGCAAGCGGGCGCAGTGTTGCTCAGCAAATTGAATACGATGCCAAGATCGGACGAATCGCTATTGATAATCCGGACCTGAGCTATGTGTTTATTAAAGAAGCATTGCTTGCTAAAGGTGAATTGGGCAGTGGTGAACTGACACCTTATTTAAGAAAAAAGAATAGGCCGTTGGATTCATGAATTGAGTTAAAGGCATAGGCTAAGTTGCTCGTGGCAGCTATGCCTAAGGGATACAATTTGTGATATTGATCGAGAAGTACTTGCCCGCTAAGTTCCGGTATTACTGACGTAGCGCCAAGATGCGCCCTGATTTGACCTCCGTTTTTATTGAGTTACGTTGATATCTTCATAAACTAATGGAGATGATGATGTTAGTAACTAGTTTGATTTGGCACATATACAAAAAGGGCATGAGTAGTGGCTTTGTTGAGATCGATCCTGGATATATGCTCCTAGATCAAGGTGAGGCAGCGGGCTACTATTATTCTGGCTGCTATTTTGACGAATTTGATTTTGAAGCCGCTCCATTATGGCTTGTGGAGAGAGCAATGAGCATGGAGCCGATCCCTATTCATAAAGCGAAAGACTTGTATATTGCTCTCTGCGAGTGGGTGCCAAACTTCCGAGCTCTAAATTTGGATCAACTGAGAGCATGGGAATGACGGTGCATAAAGGAATGTCGACAGTGGGGGGGACAAATGAAACTATTAGTTTTAAGCGACCTTCATCTTGAATTTGAGCCAATCTGTATCCCTGATATAGATGCTGACGTGGTCATTCTCGCTGGCGATATTAATCTCAAAACCCGTGGCATTGAATGGGCAATAAAGACTTTTCCTAATACGCCTGTCGTAGCCGTGCTCGGAAATCATGAGTACTATGGCGAGAAATACCCAGGCCTCATAAATAAAGCAAAGCAGCTGGCTGCCGGAACACATGTCCACTTACTTGAGAATGACAGCATTGAAATAGATGGTGTTACATTCTTTGGCTGTACCCTGTGGACTGATCTGAAGTTATTCGGTGATGCGCGGCTAGCGGGCTACTTTTGCCAGCAGGAAATGTCCGATTTCAAGAAGATCCGAGTTGAGCCAGGGTACTCGAAGCTTAATCCGGTGAGCATGACTGGCATACATAATCGCTCCATGGATTGGCTTAACAATGCCCTTTCAGAAAACGCGGGTAAGCAAAACATTGTAGTGACGCACCATGCGCCATCGTTAAGATCGATAGCGCCAGCGCTATCTGAAGAACTCACTAGTGCTGCCTATGCCTCGCATCTCGATGGCATGATCGAAAGCCATGATATTAAGGTCTGGGTGCACGGGCATGTCCACAATAGCTGTGACTACCAAATTGGAGATACGCGCGTTGTGTGCAATCCGCGCGGGTATAGTCCTGATTGGCTGAATCAGGATTTTGAAGATAATTTCATTGTGGAGATATGAATAGGGTGAGGGAGAACCTCGCTGATTTTTCTACGAAGTGGCTGAGTCATCGAAGTTATTCTTTGTGCCAAATACCTCATCCCAATCCACATTTCGATCTGGGGCAGGCAGTTGATCGCCTCTTGCGAAGTCGCCCCCGACTTGATGCTGTTTATTCATATCGAAAAAATCGTTCCAGTGACCGCGTTTTTCCGTTGGATCTATAATAGGGTGATCGCTACTACCATCTATCTGAGTGCGTGTTTTATTATCGGTTGGTTCAGTCATGACGTCTCCGCTACTCTTTATGGTTGCCGGCTGAAGATGACTCATAGTAATTTTTTTCCCTGTGTCTAACAGCTGCTTTTTGCAGCGAATCGGAAACCGGAGGAGGGTTGTCTATGGCGGTGAGCATTTGTTCGGCACAGTTCATGGATAGTGTAATCTGCGTTGCCTGCTCGGTTACTGCCCGCGCCTTTGACACAGCGGCGTCTACAAAAAACTGGGAAACACTGCAGCCTGTTGATTCAGCTGCTGTCTGGATGAGTTGATATAAGTCTTTGCTTGCCCAAGCAACAAGTTGGATATCTCCCTTCTGCGTTTTCATATCATCTCCCTGTCTGTATTCGCGAATGATACCGGATGGGATGTTATTGTTTCATAATATTTGAAGGATGACATATACGGGGTAATAGGTGCGCGACAAATCAACTATATATTCTTTGAAAAGTCGTATTATTGATAGCTCGTCGGATGCCGAGGAATTCTTCCGTTAAATTATCCTGAGAGTGCTTGGCAAAAGATTGTGTCATTTGAAATAGAAAATATTAGGTAATGCGCTAATTTGACGCTGCGCAAACCATAAATCCCTACATGTTTACTTAAAATCGGCTTGGTCACTCCTTATAATTCATTTTGATTCTACTGGGATAGTAAAAGATATTCTTTTATCGACGATTATTTCTTAGATGATTCACCGCTAGTGCTATAGCTATGGCGTCGTCTTGGGCATTATGAGCTTGGAGTTCGTCGGATTCTCAGAAATGGGCGCCTGTGTCTGCCACCGCTGACTTTTGAGGAGGGGCTATAAGCGTTTGCTGGGCGTACGTTTACAATGGATCGAAGTTCTCAATAGCAATCATCTATCTCCGAACCAGCGGTTCGTCGGCCATCAGGTCTCGTAACCCATTGGTTGGCTTGGCTGGAGACATTAGTGCATCGAGTAATGCGCCATGAGCTTCACTTTTCAAGGTGAGTCGGCTGTATTGCTCCATCACCTCGCGGGTTCGCGCTTCTGCGCTGGCGAGTACAAAACTGGTAAGATCTTGTCCAGATATTTGAGCAGCCTTTTGCAGGTACGCTTTTACAGAGCTTGAAGTTTTGAGCTCGATGCGGGCATCTTTCAGTGCGGCAGACTTCATAATTGACCAAATTCATTAGATACGGATGATGTAAGTATAATATCATTCCTGAATCTGGGAGCGCAAAATAGGAATGTTGACCGTACGCCATTTCTGCGCATTTAGGCGGACTGATTCAGGCGCTTGGCTCTGGTGACGTACCGGTGGAAGATGGACAAGTTGTTATTGGATTTAAGATGATAGTGGTGGGTCACTTTCCCATGTAATTGGCGACTCTGTGCTGTTTTGTCACCGCAAAGCGTGATCCCAAAGCTGCGGCGCGTTTCATTAACAAACCCATCAGCCGTAATGGTTAGTCTAGCATGATCAATATAGATAAAAGTGGAGCTAATAAAGCTGGGATCAATAGGTATAATAAAGAAAATTATCGACGAGTAAAAATCCGCCAATGCAAATATCTTAACAATGTTGTAGAGCAGGTGTTGCGGCAATCCGATCATCGCCGTGTAAAGCGAATAACACGATCGATGCTAGCTTTTCAAAGCTTTCACTGCGCCCAAAGTACTTTTGCTGGAATTGAACAAGTTGCTATGTTAAAAAAAGGTCAAATGAAGAAAAATTTGACGGGCGAATTGACACCCGCTGTCCAATTTTACGCTTTAGCTGCGTAAGCCGAAAACTGATTGTCGATTTTCTACGAAGAATACTATATTTGCGACAGAACCCTTTTATTTTGAGATTAAACATGACTACTAGATACGAGCATTGATACTATTGGATCTAATGAGTTTCCGGATTGGTCAAGTGTGACTAGATATTTCCAGTTCAAAATTGAAAGTTAGCCAGAAACAAATTCATTATAATTTAACAATTAGCTTACCTGTATTTTCCCCGGAATAAAGCATTTTCAAAGCAGAGGGCGTAGAATCAAATCCTTCCACAATGTGCTCTTTAAATGTTATATCTCCATTGCCGATATGCTCTCCTAGGTATTCAGCTGCTTCTGCAGCTCTGTGCATAAAGCTAGAAATCAAAAATCCTTGCATTTTCGCCTCACGGATTAGTAGCATCCAGTGATTTTTTATAGGAGTGGATGGAGTTTCGCCAGTGTCATACCCAGAAACCGTACCGCAGGAAATTATTCGAGCTTTATTCGCAAGATTAGCAAGAGCGGAATCTAGCGTCGCGCCGCCGACATTGTCAAAATATATATCAATGCCTTCAGGAAAAAATGCGGCTAATTTTTCATCTAAGTCATCACATGTTTTGTAATTAATGGCTAAATCGTAACCACACTCATTTACAAGCCAATCACACTTCTCATCGGAACCGGCCAAGCCAACAACATAGCACCCGGAAAGTTTCGCAATTTGTCCTGCTATCGATCCTACTGCACCAGCAGCACCGGAAACCAAAACACGCTCACCGCTTTTTGGACATCCTATATCTAACATCCCAAAATACGCGGTATAACCCGTAGGTCCCAAAGCACCTAAAAAATAACTTAACGGAACTCCATGCATCTCAGGTAATAACTGACAAAATCCATCCCCGCGCGAAACACTGTAATCTTCCCAAGCATTCATCCCCATGACATTTCTTCCGACTGGGAAGTCGGGATTGTTAGATTTGATAATTTTAGCAAGAGTTACACTTCGCATTGGCTGGTCAAGAGTAAGAGGCTCAAGATAATTAGGGCCTTCATTCATCCATGTTCGCATTGATGCATCAAGTGAGAAATACAAATTTTGTAATAGAATTTGTCCGTCATGTAAATCTGGTACTTCTGTTTTTGTCCTTCTAAAACAATTTTCATCAACGGCGCCTGTAGGGCGCTTAACAAACAACCATTGCCTATTACTAAAATTACTCATTCACGGAACCTATATAATAGATTGCAGGCCCAGTAGGGGTCATCCTACAGATTTATAGTGCTTTGTGTTCGAAAAAATAATTCGCAGCTTCATATCCGAAATGCATCCAAAAACGAAAACCATTAATACGACAAAGACCTTTTCTATTTTTAGGCAGTTAAAAAGCACTTTTTAGTCGGCCGAAGCATGATATAAGTTACATGTGAATGAAGTCGGGCCGTTGAAAGCTCGGATCTTATGCGCCAAAGCTCCCATCTCGAGATTTATCATCCAGCACCAATATTAGCTGACCAAGCAGACTCTCAAGCTCTTGTAGTTGACGTGAAGAAAATTTTTCCATCATAGACTTAGTTTCGGGCCCTATGGTGCTGTTGGTGCAAAGCTTTACGCAATCACGGCCTGATTTTGTAATTGTTATATCGTGCCTCCGAGCATCCATGCTGTTCTTCTTTTTTTTGATCAGCTTCTTTAGAAGTAGTAACTCCAGAATTCGTGTAGTGTTAGCTTTAGTTTGCCCAACTAATTCGGATAGTACGCCCGGCGAGGATGTGCCTCCGTCACATACATCCAATACAGCCAGCATGTGGTATTCACTTGCGCTGATTGAATATGCGGAAAGCATTCTCGTAAAGCAGGTATCAAGTAATCTATCCGCTAACCTCAATAGGAGTAACGGCCTAATCTCATTACTTGGATAGCCTTCTAGCTCCGCAGTCAATCTATCTGAGCTTCTGTTTATATCATTTAGTCGCTGTCTACCACTTGTCAATTGGATTCACCCTGGAAATAGTATAATAATATCTTAGTTGTACTACCTTGTACAACTAAGATATTAGTTTTATATAGAGTCCCGTTGTCCGCGCGTTGTAGGGTAGGTTAAGGTCGTTATTTTTAGTTTAAAATCTACGCCATATCTCTCAGAGTAAGCCTCGGTATGCTCCATCTGCGGTATACATCCCAGTACTACCAGCTGCTTCGTAAAGGCTAGTCTATTCGGGGTGTTGTTCAAATTCTCGGTTCATAGCGCGTCATAATAGTGAAATGATGCCTATGAACCAAGCGATTGAGGTAACGCCTATGGATTGCGCTCGTCGATTAAAACTGCCAATTCACTTTCAGCCCCACGACGTCTCTTGGTGCTTTATAGTCTGCCGTACCAAAGTCAACGTGAAAACGACCATAATTGTACTCTGTACCTTCAAGGTTTTTCCCGTACAAAGTGATTCGCAAATTTTTCGGCTCGTAAAAATAACTGATTCTCGCGTTCAGTACTGTATAAGCGTCCTCGACGCTTCTTTCGGAATTTTGCGCGAGATAATAAAATCCTGAGTTATAATAATAATCCGCACCAATTTCCAGCGTTCCTCCAGGAACTTGCGTTGTTTTGGATATCCCTAGCGTCCCGGTTGTATCTGGTGCTCGGGAAATTTCATTTCCTGAAAAATCATTACCGGTCGACAATAGGCCTGTGTTTGGATCAAACCCGCTGCCGTTTAGATATTCAGTATATTCTTTGGTGGTCAGCATGGTTCCATTAGCTATTAGCACTAAATTATCAATACGTTTGGGAAACAACAGCGTTTGAAATTCAAATTCGAAGCCCTCTATTGCGGCACCTCCCGCGTTCTCTTGAGTAACCGCCCCGCCTTTAAGCAAAGAGACAAATTGAACTTGGAGGTTATCAATATCGTATTTGAAGTAGGCAAAATTAAAAACTGACCCTGCACCGAAAGGCGATGTTTTTATACCAAATTCGATAGCCTCCATTTCCTCCGGATCTACCACTTCTGGCGGGTCATAAATATTAATCAAGTTGAACTGAGTGCCTTTAATTGACTGTTGTGCACTTATATACAGCATTGCATCTTCCATGAATGACGGTCGGTACTCTAAGCCTACTTTGGGCTTGGTGCTTGTTACCTTATTTTCAATATTCTCGTATTTCTGAATGAATACAACAGGGTCAACATTGGAGTCGCCTAGCGCGGAACTCGATTCATCAAGTGTTCTTGTTTCTTCTTGGTATCGTACGCCTAGCGTGAATGTAAAATCATCAAGAAAGTCAACGGAGGTTTGAGCGTAAAGCGCGTGAGAGTCGAGCGTATTTTTCCCTACTAGACGAACTGCACCAGAAGGAACGCCAAAGCCTAACAGAGGGCGTAAAAGTGAATCTAAAGCTTGCACAAAACCCGCCGGTAAACTGATCGTCGAATTTTGTACCCCGGTAGAAAGATCAATACCCGCTAGGCCTAGAAAAACCGGATCAAGCGCGGACACCCAGTTTACCCAATAATAACCGAGATTATAGCGAACGTTGCTACCTGCCCATCCATCGTTGGTAGATATCATTTGCAGCTCAGCAGTCTCAACTTCATTCACTGCTCCATTACTACTGCCGAAGTATGCTACGGCCTCGGGTGCCCCATCAAAATCAATAAATAGGCCTGTAGGTGATCCATCTTGCCGGCTCATTAAAAACTTATAGTCGTGATTTTCCCCACTCCATACCCCAGTAACACTCATTATTTTATTATTGGCGTGATAATAGACGGGGACGTCATTGTCAACGGTGTATCCTGTTTGTGGCGTTATACCGACAGCCCGTGCCAATAGGCTCGGCTCCGAATTCCCTTGCAAGCCAGACGATGTGCCCTGTTCAAGGGATCTCATATAAGAGAAGATTAGTTCTAACTCATCGACTGGGGTCCACAGTACTTTTAAACGCATCGCCTGTGATGACACTTGAGGTAATATCTCGCCTCCCGCTCTTGACTCCTTATTATACCAATGATTTCCAGATTTATATGACGTCGAAATTGACATCGCTAAGGAATCACTTAGCGGATAAGAAAAATATGCTTTCGTTTGGGCGGTATTTAATGAATCATAGCCGGCTTCAAGCTGTACTCTCGGTTCCGTTAAGGAAGGAGATTTGGTCATTATATTTATTGCGCCACCATTAGCGCCGCGCCCAAATAACGTACCTTGAGGCCCCTTAAGCACTTCTATTTGCTCAATGCCAAAAAGCTCTTGATTTTGTCCAACTGCAAATGGCAAGTAAACGCCATCTAAATAGGTCGCAACGTTAGGATCGCCCATTAAAAATGTGTCTGAGCCAACACCTCTTATATAGATAATTCCGAAGCCGGAGGTTTCGGTATAATTCATACCAGGCGCAACCAATTGCAGGTCTGCAATTGAAGTAATACCCATCGCCTCGAGTCTGTTCTCAGAAAATGCTTGTACTGAAATGGGGATGTCTTGCATTTTTTCTTCGCGTTTTTGGGCAACAACCATAACCTCTTCAATCATTCTGTTGGAAGCTTTAAATTCATCAGCAGTGACGTAATTAATAGTATTGAGAAGGCCATAAAGTAAAATGACCGCGGAATATTTTATTTTCATTAGTTATCTCCTTATTATTTAATTATGAGTAAACTGATATATTCGCTTGCGCTATTATTCTATTTGGTTTGGATGGTAATCCTTGAAAAATATAGTATGTGAATAGTACATTAATTTACTACTATGTATACAATAAGGTGCGCTCGTATTGTTTTTGAAAAAAAGATGAGCTATTCGATCTCATGAGGGGGTATTAAATTTCGGTATAAATAATAATATTAGTAGCTTAACAAGTTATTATAGAGATATAACCTCTCTTGTATAAAGCTGAACGGAGCGATAGATTTTGAAATCGAATTCGAAGGATTAAATTAACTGACTATGAACTTCTGATACTCAGTCTCGTGGCCAGAAAAATTGAGAAATCTGTTTGTAGCGGAAGATCAAGGCGACTCATCGCCAGATTAGAAAATATTTGGTGCGCTATCGTAAAGGTTGATGGCGGTATAGATGTTCTCGACGGCAAGCTTGCTTCAATTGAGTAAAGTGGATTTCTGAAAAGTAGCTTATGTTTGTTTGGTTGGAATTTACAGCGACCTAGCAGCAGCCATGCTGAAATAAAAAAATCTTAGAGATTTCTGGTATAAATAGGGCTAATCAGGAAATTGAAACATTGTTTCAACGATTTTCCGAGCAGTTTAGCCGAAAAGGTGATGAAAATACGGCCTTTCCTGCTAACTCAACGGTTAAATCACCGGGAAGGGCGTTGATTAAATTGCTTGAGGGTGGCCATCCCCTAAAAGCGCGGTTTCAGAGAAAATATACTAATTTAATTGGTGTATATGCTAAAATCCGATTTTTTTTGTTAATTGTCACTTAATGATTAATTAATATTACCTTGTAGCGTGTGGTGTAAAAAGTATTACGGTGCGATAAAAAAAAGCCCCCGAAGGGGCGGGGGCAAGGAAGGCCTGACTTAATGTTTAAGTGTGAAGCATTTTGGATTTATGGCTCATTAATAGCGTAGGCGCAGGTTTCTGTTGCTGCCTTGACGTCGTTTTCTGTTGTGGAAGTACTCATTGTGATTGAATATTTCCGGTCGGGTCCACTTTTTCTGAGGATTCATCGCTTGAGATGGTCTCTGCTTTCAGTAGGAAAAAGAATTATTTTTATAATCGAGTTAATGTGTCAGTTTCTATTTCTGCTTAAGCTAAATTCGAAAGGTTTCTCCAAAAAAATTAGCCACTCTGTTGGCGTTTAAAGAACGCTTTTACCATCTCATGATTCTAACCAAAACCTTGTATTTCCTTTTCAATCGTACGGCGTTGTATGCGTAATACATAAAAGCTCACCTACATCGGTCATATTGTAAACATTATCAGTAACCTGCTTGATCGCTTGCGCGTTGCTATCTAAGTTTATCCGGCTTCCCGCGATATTATAGCGCTATCAGAGATCTAGAGCTGGGCCGTGCTAAAATTTAGTTATCGGTTAGACTCCTGTGACCGAATTCCCTTTAAGCCAGTGCTTGCATAAGGCTCTAACAGGCTAATAATTTTTAAATTTTGCAAAGTCTGATATGGGATATCAGTCGACATTTGGTTAATTATCCAGTTTGGAATCGGGCTGCCAGGTTCTGAGTGAGCAATAAGTTCAATGTTAACGACTCCTCTATTTAATGGCGTTATGCGCCATTGCTGTCGAAAGTTTGTCATGCGAATTAAATTTTTCTTTATAGGTAGGCCTTTGCATGCTACATCAGTGATGATGACTGCTAAAGTCTCTTTGTCGAGACTAAATTTCCGACAACTCACTATGTCGCGATCTTTAACTGGCCAAGGCATGGTCATCCGACTATACGCTTTATAGCTCCCATTGCCTGACGACTCTTCGATTCTAGCCTCGACAATAACATTGTTCAAACGAGTAGAGTTAGGAATATCCTCGATAACAGCAATTACGGAGTCAATGCTCGACTTGACTTGTGTTACAGCTTTTATCTCTCGAATCTCAGATCCCGGATATTCTCGGCTAAAAACGTTAATGCCATCTTTCGATTTATCTAACCGCCATTCTTCGGCCGCAGAATGCGTTTGCGTTGGACAAATTAGTATAACAATGATAGCCAAAACGTGATCGCATTTTTTTTCTGCTTTATACCATTTTAGTATCGTTATAGAGCATCCACGCCAATTTTTTAATTTCATTTTGGGCCTTTTAAAATGAGGTCAAAAATTGCGGTAAGGGCGTAGAGATAAGTGGAATTGACGGTATCGCGAGTTCGGGGGCCAATATCGTTCCTCCTGTCAGAAGATATTCTACTACAGTTGCTGGATCGTCAAGCAAAATGGTTACCACTGGAGCTAGCCCTCTCGCGGTAGGTATCCCAAGGTTTTCAACTATTCCTAGGGTGTCGCCGAGATTGACGATAGCACTGCTTCCTAGTTGTGTTAAAGCTCCGACCGGTGCAAGCGGGGTTCCTTCAAGCCCAGGGATTGCCAAAGCTGGAATATTTCCGAGAGGTTCTGTAGCTGTGTATAACAAATCAAATGTTAATCCCACAAGTCCTTGAGGGGACAGCGTAGTTAATCCAATCTGGCCGCTGCCGAAATTAGCGATACTTGGCGCTTGCGCAAGGCTCCAAGATGGAGAGGTGAGTAGGAATGAAATTAAAATATATCTAAGCATTTTCTCGCGTCCTCTGAGTAATTGTATTATTAATATATTACATCAGTGTACTATATGCCAACAGTAACGCTAATTCAATATCGATGTTTAATTAATTACGTATCCGAAAAGGGGGGTTATGATTTCTCTAATCGGTAGGCTGATGTCATTTATTTAAACGGCGAGGTGCCATAATGCAACTGGATTTGGACGAACTATACAAATTTGTAAATAGCATTTTAACGGGCAATGATGGGGATCACTTTACGACATTAGGATTGCATCCAGAGTATGTGCGCCGTCACCGAGTTGGTATGTCTATGCCTTATAATGAGCTGCTAATTGGTGATCTTGAGAGTGGCGCTATTCATGGTAGTGCAATTGCGGCTTTGCTTGATACGTGTTGCGGTTTTGTTGCGGCGACTGCATTAGATGATTTGGCTATAACGCCAACTATTGATTTACGTATAGATTATATGCGAGCGGCAACGCCCGGTCGTACTATATATGCTGATGCGCAAGTGTACGGCGTTGCCGAGAATGTCATCTTTACTCGTGCGGTAGCACATCACGGCGACCGCGAGCAGGCAATTGCCGCTGCTACTGGGAATTTTGCTTGTATGGAGTCTGGGATGTTTGAGGTGATGCGGCGTGACTTTAGAACAGGACAAGCATTGAAAGATATAGAGTTTAATGCGGGTGTTGGTAGTAATGAATAATATTGAATTTCAGCGTTTTATTAATAGGTCTCCGTACGCTCGTACACTGGGAATTGAGTTGGGTCTAGAGGGGGGCTGTTTTTTGTTGCCAGTTAAAAGAAGTAATATTGGTAATCCAACGTTGCCAGCTTTGCACGGTGGTGCGCTTGCTGGGTTTTTGGAGTTGTCGGCAATGATCCATGTCCTGGGGCGCGGTAGTAGCGAGATTATCCCTAAGGTTGTTGATTTTGCGGTGGACTATGTACGTGCGGGAAGATATGTGGAGACGCACTCCCGCTGCAAGCTTGTTTATCTTGGTAAACGGATGGCCAATGTCGGCGTGAGCGCGTGGCAGGATGATGAATCTTCGCCTATAGCGATGGCGAGGGTGCAGTTTATAATCAAGATTTAATGAGTTTTTGGCTATATGTGATTGGTGTGTAACCGGTGTTGTTGTGCATAGTGAAATACAGTTTTGTAATTGTTCTAATTTTAGTGAGCCGGGCCGCTTTGTCGTTAGCATTAATAACCGAACCTTCGGGGTTGCCAAGTAATAGCTTGGATTGTTTATTATACTCGCGCTAGTGTGTGAGATGGTGTCGGCTCGATGTGTTGATGGCGCCTTAGCATAGATGCGGTTTTGATCGGTCGTGAGGCGTCGATAATAATGCATTCTCTGAAGTGCTTTTCTAGCTGTTTAAAGAAAATTAATTTCGGTGAGAGTTTTACAAAACAAAAGATAATGCGCAGGCAGAAAGATTTTATTTGCTCGACGGTTTTATGGCTATTAGAAAAATAATGATCCTAACCGGCTACTAACTAATAGAATGTAAGGTGCATTATTTGAAGTAATTATAAGATGTTTATATTTTCGTGGTATTAATATAGGTATACAGCATGGTAGATGAAGGAAGCTCGGTCGAATATACGCAGATTCGCTATGAATTGCCTGAGCCAGAAATTGCACGGATTGTTATGGCGCGGCCAGACACGCGGAACGCTCAGAGTTTAAAGATGCTCTACGAGATTAACCATGCTTTCGATGTTGCGGCGAAATCTCCGAGTGTTAAGGTGATTATTCTTGCTGGCGACGGCCCACATTTTTCCTCAGGCCATGATCTTACCGAAGAGCGGAATCCGCTTGATTATGATCTTGTGGTGCAGGCTGCGGGGCATCATGAACCTGGCGCAGCGGGTATGTATGCGGGTGAGGAGGAGTATTTTACCGGCCTGCATTGGAAGTGGCGTAATATCGCAAAGCCCACCATTGCGCAGGTACAAGGCAAGGCTATGGCTGGCGGTATGATGATCGCGATGCCAATGGATATTATTGTTGCTTCTGAGGACGCTCAATTTTCCGACCCCGTCGTAGCGTTTGGTGTTAATGGGCATGAGTATTTTCTCCATGCTTGGGATTTAGGTCCCCGTAAAGCTAAAGAAATGTTATTCACGGGCGGAATTCTGACGGCGCAAGATTGTAAAGAGCTGGGGATGGTCAATCATGTGGTGCCTGCTGATGAGCTCGAGGAAGCGACCCTCAACCTTGCTCGCAGGATAGCATCTCGTCCAGCAATAGGGCTAAAGCTGGCGAAGCAAGCGGTCAATTTTAGTATGGACGTTCAAGGTCAGCATCAGGCGTTAACGGGTGCGTTGGCTATGCATCATATTGGTCACGCTCATGCGCGGGTGCAGTACGGGTATCCGGTGGATTTAAATGGGGCAGAGATTATCAAAAATGATGCTAAGATCGCGATGAAAGCGAATGACGATGCGTGTCCTTAGGCGTTTTTGTAATATGAATGTTGTGAGTCGCGCGATTAATGATAAGCTGAGACAGGGCTCAGGCTTTTGGTTACCTCGGGCGACAGTGACTCCGGAAGCGCTTTGGGCTATGGGTAGTTACCGATTTAAACGCCTTGGAAAAAGAGCTGAAGTCCCGATAGCCAACATTGATGCTAATGGTTTTAATGTTATCGTCACTGTTGATTAATCGGTGTTTGGCGGCCTCAATCCTCAGGCGCTGTAAATAGCGCGCGGGTTTTTCGCCGGTAGCTCGTTCAAAGCGGCGAAGGAAGGTGCTTTTGCTCATGCCAGCATTGCATGCCAGCACCTGAAACGATACTGCTTCGGCGAAATGCCTATCTAACCAGTCTTGTACGTGGTGAATGTTGTCATCGCGATGGTGGCGAAAGCCCGCCATATTAAATAGAGTTAAATCGTAGTGTCTACGTATATCAAAGGTTATATCTCTGGCCAGGCTGTTAGCCATTTCCGCTCCGCAGGTCCGCTCTACTAAGTGCATTGCTAAATCCATTCCTGCATTTTGACCGTTTGAGGTATATATACCGCCGTCTTCTACTAAGCCCTGTTGCGCTAGCCAATCAACGTCGGGAAAACGCTGTTTGAGAGCGGGTATGTGGCGCCAATAGGCAGTTGCGCGACGGTCGCGTAGTAGGCCGGCTTGGGCTGCCCAGAATGCGCCGCTGTTCACGCTGGCAATGAGGGCGCCAGCCTCATTTTGTTGCAGCAGCCAATGGGCGATTTGTGGGTGCACCTGTAGCGCTCGGTCGAAATCGCCCCAAAAATGCGGTAGCACCACCCAGTCGTAACTTCCGCTTTCCATCATGGTTGCGTCCCCAGTAATCCGCTGGCCACTATAAGGTACGACGCTTTGTTCGGTTGGTGTTACAACCTTCAAGCTGAATGTGTCGGTGAGCTGTCGCAAATTCACGCTTTGTAAAATATCGGCAGTTGGATGCAGTGTCGAGGCCCAAACTCCTTCATAGGCTGCTAACGCAACGCGTATACCGACGGGTGTCATTGAGCTCTCCTCTAAGTCACTTAAAGTGACATAATAACCACAGAATATGACACTTTAGCCCAGAGATTATCCTGCTGGAAAGCGATAGACTGGGTTGTTATATCAATATCTCTGAGAGCATCGCTATGGATATTCAATTTTCTGACGCAGACCTCGCTTTCCGCGATCAGGTTCGCGACTTTTTCAAGGAGCACCTTACCGATGAACTCGCGACGCGCCTTGCCAACCCCAAAACATTTAAAGACGCCATTATTGAATGGCAGAAAGTTCTAGCGAACAAAGGCTGGATCGCGCCCAACTGGCCGGTAGAGCACGGCGGTACTAATTGGTCTACTGCCCAAGAATACCTCTATGAGCGCGAACGCGCGGTGGCAGGCGTCCCCGATGTTTTGCCCTTTGGTTTAAAAATGGTCGCCCAGGTTATTCTTGCCTTCGGTAGCGAAGAACAAAAGCAAAAGTTTTTACCCCGCATTTACAGTAGCGATGACTGGTGGTGCCAAGGGTACTCAGAACCCGGTGCCGGGTCTGATTTGGCCGCACTTAAAACCCGGGCGGTGCGCGACGGTGACGACTACATTGTCAATGGCGCAAAGATCTGGACCACCTACGCCCAGTATGCTGACTGGATTTTCTGCTTGGTACGCACTGACCCCAAAGGTAAAAAGCAAAGTGGTATCAGCTTCCTGTTGATCGACATGAGCACGCCGGGTATTACTGTCAACAAGATCGAATCCATTGATAACTATCACTCGCTGAATGAGGTGGTGTTTGACAATGTGCGGGTACCGGTTGCAAACCGCATTGGCGAAGAAAACAAAGGCTGGACCTACGCCAAATTCCTGCTGGCTCATGAGCGTACGGCCATTGCTGAGGTGGCTAGATCTGGCCGATTCTTGAGCGAGCTCAAAACCATTGCCAATACAGAAATTAGCGGCGGTAAAAGCTTGATGGAAGACACAATGATCCAGCAGCGTTTCGCCAATATTGAAATTGAACTGATGGCCTTGGAATATACGGAGCTACGGGTATTGTCTGGCTTCGCCGAAGGTAAAGGTCCTGGCCCTGAGTCGTCATTACTTAAACTTAAAGGGACGGAAATACAGCAAGCGATCCAGCAGCTGCGTATGGATCTGGCCGGGTACTACAGCGGCGTGCGACAGGGCGAGCTGAGCAACAGCGAGCTAGGTCACGAGTTTGGCGATAGCGCCCGGCGCGAGTATATGTATGGACGCGCGGCCACTATTTATGGTGGTTCGAATGAAGTTCAGAAAAACATTACCGCTAAAGTGGTGCTGGGCTTATAACACAAAACGATACCGAGAAATGGCCACAACAATGCGCGCACAGTTTAGTTCTAAAAAGGTAATCGCCGCTGTGTTTGCCACTGCCGTTGCGACGCTGTCCGGAGTGGTCTTTCCTGCGGCGTAACATAGCCGCGTTGCGAAAATACGATTAATAGAGAGCGCCTTATGAATTTTAATCTTTCTGAAGAACAAGCCATGATCAAAGACAGTGTCACGCGCTTTATTGCCGACGACTACGACTTTGACCAACGCACTAAAAATGTCGCGAGGGAGCACGGTTTTAATCCAAGCACCTGGCAAACCTTTGCTGAATTAGGTTGGTTGTCTATTCCTTTCCCAGCCTTCTTAGGTGGTTTTGGCGGTAGTGCTGTTGACACCATGGTGATTATGGAAGAGTTCGGCAAGGGGCTGGTCGCGGAACCTTATGTCGCGACCGTTTTGCTTTTTGGTGGTTTGCTGGCTCGCAGTGGTGGTGAAATCCAGCAAGAGCTGATTGCCAGTATCATCGACGGAAGTCTCCAAGGCGGTTTCGCCTACCATGAGCGCCAAAGCCGATTTGAACTGAGCGATGTTAAAACCACAGCAGTTGCCGATGGCGAACAATACCGTTTAACCGGCGAAAAAACCGTCGTCTTTAACGGTGCAGCCGCCAACAAATTAATTGTCTCTGCCCGCACTGCTGGTGATCAATGCGACGAGAATGGTATTAGTCTGTTCTTGATCGACACCGAGACAGACGGGGTCAGTGTTACCGCTTACCCAATGATGGATGGTCAGCAAGCTGCGAACATCTCTCTGAACAACGTGGGCAATGCACAGCTAATTGGCGAGCTGCACCAAGGCTTTGGCTTGATGCAAGCTGTTGTAAACGACACCATGTTGGCACTCTGTGCAGAGGCTCAGGGCATTATGCAAAAGTTAACCGAAGCGACCGTGGCGTACAGTAAAACTCGTGAGCAGTTTGGTACGGCCATTGGTAAATTTCAGGTCTTACAGCATCGTATGGTTGATATGTTCGTGGCTGGAGAGCAAGTCCGCTCACTGCTATATCGCGCAGTGTGTTCGGCAGACGCCAGCAATGAAAACGCAACTAAAGACCTGCTTGCACTGAAAGTTATGGTCGGTAGAGCTGGCAAGCTCATTGGCGGTGAAGCTATTCAGTTGCATGGAGGCATGGGTATAACCGATGAGTTGGATGTTGGGCATTACGCCAAAAGACTGATGATGATTAATACTACTTTTGGTGATGCGGATTACAATCAGCAAAAGTTTTTGAAATTATCGGCCTCGCTTGGCTTGCGCTGTATGAGTTAGTCAATATTTTCGGAGATCAGAAGGCGGGGTTGTTCCTAATATGGGTTGCGATAACATTTAAGATGTTGGAGTGAGTCCCTCTTAAGGGGAGTCTCATACCTTTATCTTTGTCGGGCTTGTGGGTTAGCGCTGGTTTTTTTTAGTATGGTCTTGGATTGAGGGCTCTGCCAATGCCTATCCTTCAAAGAGATTTGGTAACGATGCCCTCAAAGCGTATTCTGACCAATAAAAGACAGATACATTAATTTACTAATGTCCTATTGCTAGGCTGGCGATAAAGTATCTTTCGATGAGTGGATTGGGTCTAGCTGGTAATATTTATATAAGCTCTGGTATTGCGGCCATCTACCTGCGAGTAGATGGGGGTGTTGAAGTTTAGTAGTTTTTTAGCGAATTCATATTTACAGTAGAAGTTCGAATTTTCTTATTTATTCCAATCTTGTGGAATTTTAGCTTACTAACATTGGCGTTAGCAGAATGTTAAATTTCATTGCGTATATTAGTTCATTTATGTACTATGTCTGGTATATTTAAATAATATTGTATCGTCGAGGTTTATTTATTATGTCTTCGAAGTCAATGGGTAAGGGTGTTTATCGAGATTGTGGGGGCGCTGTGGCTTTGCTTGCAAGCCGCGATGTGGGGGGGGGCGAAGTAGTCTTTCCTGCGTTGATGTGCGGTCAGGCGGAGGGCAAGGAGGCGATTGAGGTTTCTGGAGTGGGTCATTTGTGGACCTATACCGTTCAGAGATTTAGACCGAAGCTCCCTTTTGATGATGGAGCGTCGGATTCGGATTTTGTTCCTTATATTGTTGGCTATGTGTCGTTTGAGGAGAGTGGCATCATTGTTGAGGGGCGGATAGTCAATGTGACTCCTGAGGAGCTAGAGATTGGTCAGGAGATGTCTATTTGCAGTGCTGTAATCGCTAAGTCGCAGGACGATGACGTTGAGTTATATGCTTTCGCCCCTCTTGAGTCACTAGGCTAGCATAAAAATAATTCAGGAGTTGGGTATGGGTAGTGTGCAAGTGGTGGGTGCTGGGATTCATAAGTTTGGTCGTTCTGACGGCGTGTCGGGGTTGCAAATGGGGATTGCGGCTGTTCGTTCTTCTCTGGTTGATGCGGGTATAGATTGGAGCGATGTTCAATTCGTATATGGCGGTTCGGCCGACTGCGGTGCAATAGATTCGATTCTTCCGGTCCTTGGGTACACCGGCATTCCGACAATTAACGTCGCCAACGGTTGTGCAACTGGGGGCTCTAGCTTGGTGTCTGCTGTAGCGGCCATTCAGTCGGGAGAATACGAGCTAGGCGTGGTGCTGGGTTTTGATAAGCATGCGCGCGGCGCGTTTAACGCGAAGCCGGAGTCGTTCGGCTTGCCTCAGTGGTATGGGCAGGCAGGCTTTATGCTGACCACGCAGTTTTTTGCGATGAAGATCAAGCGGTATATGTGGGAATACGGCATTGATGAAGAAAGTTTGGCGAGGGTGGCTGAAAAATCCTTCACCAATGGTGCCTTGACAGAGCATGCGTGGCGGCGCACTCCGGTCGGGCTCGATGAGATAATGTCCTCTCCGATGGTGTCTGATCCACTGCGGAAGTATATGTTTTGTTCGCCCTCCGAAGGAGCTGTTGCTTTGGTGGTGGCGTCTGAAAAATATGTGAAAGAAAAAGGCTTGAGTGGGCCGCGTATAAAAGGGGTTTCCATTAAGTCAAGGCTAAAGGGCTCGTTTGAGGTCTTCTCGCCATCAATGCCTTTCGATAGGGATGTCTCGCCTACCGTACTTGCTGCTCAAGACGTGTTTGAAAAAACCTCAGTTTCTCCCCGTGATATCAGCATTGCACAGCTACAAGATACCGAGTCCGGTGCAGAGATTATGCATATGGCGGAAAATGGCTTTTGTGAAGATGGTGAGCAATCGGCCATGTTGAAAAATGGCGACACAGGCTTGGGTGGGAGGCTGCCGATTAATACTGATGGCGGCTGTATTGCCTGTGGTGAGCCGATAGCGGCGTCGGGCTTGCGCCAAGTCTATGAGAACTATACGCAATTAAAGGGGCGGGCTGGAAAGCGTCAGGTTGAGGGCGTTCGTCTGGCGTATAGTCATGTTTACGGTGCACCAGGGGTTTCTGCGGTATCCATTCTAGAGAAGTAATAATTCGTTTTAGATGAAACTAAAATAAATAGTTGGGAGAGAGAAAGTGACGCAAAAAATACAAGGGGTAGCAAGTAAAGTTAGCCCTCTGGTTCCGGATTTGCTTGCTCAAGATCCGTCTTCTAATGAAGCTCTTTCTGCGGATGGTAATTACATGCCGGCAGGCGTTGATATTGATGTGTCGAGATATATCAGTGAAGATTTTGCTGAGCTTGAGAAAGAAAAAATTTGGAAAAAAAGCTGGCAGTATGCGGCGCGTGTAGAGGATATACCCAGGGTGGGTGATCGTACCGAGTACACCGTGAGTGGGCTGTCCTGCTTTATGGTGCGTGGTGATGACGGTGAGATTCGGGCGTATTTGAATAGTTGTCCGCATCGCGGTACCAAGCTGTGCGTTGGCTTCGCCAGTTCAGACGAAGTTGTTTGCCCGTTTCATGGCTGGAAATGGAATTTAGACGGCAAGATTAAAGGCATCCCCAGTGAGTGGGATTTTCAAAATTACGACAAAGACGAAGTGGGGCTTATTGAGATTAAGTGTGAGGTGTGGCAGGGCTACATCTTTATTAACTTTGACGACAATGCCAAGCCCTTGGATAAATACCTAGGTGTACTGAAGTCACACTTTGCAACCCTGCCTGAGGGGAACCGCATCACGATTGGTCGTGTGAAAAAAGTTATTAAGGCGAACTGGAAAGTGGCGATGGAAGCCTTTTTGGAGTCCTATCACACCATTGAAACGCATCCACAGATTCTGACTACCTTGGCCGATGCCAGTACCAAATATGATGTGTGGGATGACGGTGACTCCTCGGTCAGTCGTTTGTATTCACCAATGTCCGTCCCAAGTCCGCATTTGGGGGATGACGTGGACTTGGCTGAGTGTGCAAAAGAGTACGCGAAAGGCATGGAAATGCCCGGGCTAGAGCATCTGAACTTTGTACTCGATACGGACAGCAAGCTGGCACCTCGCACCCAGCTAGCCGAATGGCGCCGATCGATCTTTAAAGAAGTGCTCGGTGTTAATTTAGAAAGTATGCCTGATGCCGCATTATTAGATGCGATCCAATACTGGATGTTCCCAAACTTTTGCCCTTGGTATGGAGAAGGTGGCCCCATTGCCTACCAATTCCTGCCGGTGAATGGCAAGACCAATGAATGTGTAATGGAGGTCAGGTTGCTTGCGCCGTTGCCTGACGGTGTGCCTTTTCCTGACGTGCCGGCACAAATTGACTACCTAGACGCCAGCGACAGTTTTGCAGAGAAGGCCACCGGGTTTGGGAGTCTGGCCATGGTGTTTGACCAGGACATGATCAATATTCCGGTCATTCAGGAAGGCTTAGAAAATGCTTACCATTTAAATAAGTCAAAAGTACGTCTGGCGGACTATCAAGAGCAGCGTATCGCCCATTTCCACGAAGTGTTGGACAGGTGGGTGGCTAAGTAATGCAGTTGGTGATTGAGAGTGACGGCAAACGAGAGCTTGTCGAAACACCGGAATTAAAAGCGGAAACCTCGGTTCAAATTGACGCATTCAGAAAAGACTTATTGGTTGTTAAAGATGCGAGTGGAGAGATCTACGCGATTGAGAATTACTGCCCACATGCGATCCAAACGTTAACCGACGGGGAAGTGTTTGGATCAATGATCAAATGTAAAAAACACGGTGCAGTATTCAGTTTGGTTGATGGCCGCTGTATCGGTAATGAGCGAATTGGTAATCTCAAGAAATACTCGGCATCAGTAATAGATGGCACGATAATAATTAGGTTGTAGGGTTAGTTATGAAATATACGCACGTCAATACGCCTCTTAAGATTGGGCCCGTTGAAATCAAGAATAGAATCGTTCGCCCGGCGCATGGGACATTAATCGGACAAGGCTCCGTTAACGAAAATTTAATTAGCTACCATGAAGAGCGCGCCAAGGGCGGGGTTGCCCTGTCTATTATAGAAATTATGGGGGTTCATCCCAGTTCATTGGGCGCATTAAATAGTTTTGACCCCTCGCTTGAGGAGAGTTATCCCAAGCTCGTTGATGCCTGTCATAAGCATGGAATGAAAGTGTTTCAGCAGCTTTGGCACGGCGGCCATAACGTTGCGATGCCCTCGATGGATGGATCTCCGCCGTGGTCGTCTTCTGCTCTTAGAGGATTGCATTCCACTCAAACTCCGATGCCGATGACGATACCGATGATCAAAGAGATCATTTCATCGTTTGAAGCTGGTGCGAAGAAATGTGAGGAGTGGGGCGTGGACGGGGTAGAAATACATTGTGCTCATGGTTACTTGCCTGCGCAGTTTTTGTCACCGGCATTCAATCAGCGTGATGACGAGTACGGCGGGAACTTAGAAAATAGAGCCAGATTTATCATTGAGCTACTAGAGGCCGTCAGGGCTGCGGTTTCGCCGAATATTGCGGTCGGTGTGAGGGTTGCGCCCGATGCATTAGCGGGTGGAGCTGGCCTTGAAGATTATCAATATATTGTAAAAACGTTGGAAGAAAAAAAGCTGATTGACTATGTCAACATCTCGCTAGGCAACTATCAGACCTTCCCTAAAATGATTGGCGGCATGCACGAGCCAGCGGGCTATGAAATGGACACTAGTGCGGTGATCGCTGCGTCAACGGATTTGCCAACGATTGTTGCGGGTCGCTTCAGAACGCTGGAAGAAGCCGATCAACTAATCCGCTCGGGTGAAGCGGATATGGTGGGGATGGTTCGCGCATTAATCGCTGATCCTGATCTCGTGGCGAAATCTTTAAACGATAAAGTCGATGACGTTCGACCTTGTATCGGTTGTAATCAAGGGTGTGTGGCTGGGATATATAAGCCTATTATGCCGGTGATGGGGTGCACTGTTAACCCTGCAGTGGGGTTAGAAGGTTTTTTGTCCGAGGGTTTGATTCAAACTGCTGAACAAGCCAAGAAAGTCGTCGTTATCGGCGGTGGCCCAGCTGGGATGGAGGCGGCTCGGGTGGCGGCCTTGCGTGGTCATATCGTTTCATTATATGAAGCGAACAAAGAGCTTGGCGGTAAATTGCGTTATGCAGCGCTCGCGCCTACACGAGCGGGGATCCGTGATATCGCGGTGTGGCAAGAAGAACAATTATACAAACACGGGGTCAATGTCCATCTTAATAGCTTTGTTGAAATGGCCGATATCGCCTCGCTAAAACCTGACATGATTGTCGTGGCTGTTGGCGCTACGCCGCGCAGTGACGGCAAGCAGATGTCGAACCCTGGCGAAGAACTCATACTCAACAATAATGTACAGATAAAGACTAGTGTTGAGCTTTTTGAAGAGGGCAACGATTACCGTGGCAAAGACGTGACGGTGATTGATGACCTTGGTGAGTATGAGGCGATTGCGTGTGCGGAATATTTATTGTCGATGGGTGCGAAAGTGAATTATGTCACGCGGCACGCCAATTTCGCGCCACATGCTGAATATTCATTGATGGCTGAGCCAGCTTTAAAGCGGCTATACGGGGACCGCTTTAATTTATATCTACGTAGTCGGGTGACCGGGATCGACGGACGGAGTGTGACTGTTCTGCCGATCTATCTCGACAGAGCTGAGGATGCAATGGTTTTGGCATCTGCTGAGGTGTTCTATATCTCATCCGGCATTAGCAATAGTGAATATTTAAACATAAGTGATGAATACAGCAATGGCATCGAAATTAAATACATTGGTGATGCTAGAAGTAGTCGGAGTTTAGTAGAAGCAATAGCAGACGGTTATAAAAGTACTATATTTTCATAATAATTAGGTCAGTTGGGGGTTAAAAATGGAAGTGCAAAGCTCAAGGCTAATTTCGTCGCTAGTAGCGTGTGGTGTAATAGCGGCTACTCATATCAATCCGGTTTATGGTGCTGAAGGTAAAGCAAAAGCATCTAATCGAATGATAGAAGAAGTTATGGTTGTCGCGCAAAAACGTGAAGAAAAAATGCAAGATATTCCCATTTCAATTCAAGCGTTTTCGTCAGATAGGTTAGACGCAATGGGTATCACCTCGATCCCAGATCTTCAACTTGTCGCACCAGGATTGAACTATACCGAGACATCTGGTTTTTCCATTATTTATATTCGAGGTGTTGGTTCAGACACCTTTTTGATGGGTGATCCAAACGTCGCTACCTATCTGGATGGGGTGTATTTGCCATTTGCTTTTGGTCAAAGTCAGGAGCTATTTGGCATTGAGAGAATAGAAGTCCTTAAGGGGCCGCAAGGCACCTTGTTCGGTCGAGGTGCTAATGGTGGTGCAATAAATATCATGACCAAATCTCCGTCTTTAACAGAGCCGGAAGTCCAACTTGAAACGGGCTATGATTCGTTAAACACCACGCAAACTAAAGCGTACTTTTCCTACCCGCTAGCTGATTCTTTAGCGATGTCAATTTCGACCGCATATAAATCCGGTGATCATTGGTATGATCAGGAATCAAGGGCAGGGGGCGAGAAATTACCCCAAGTGTCATCACAGGCTGTGCGCGTAAAGCTTTTATGGACGCCAGTCGATGAGTTAGAACTAACCTTCTCTTACCTGCAATCCTTCTCGCAAGGAACCTCGTCTGGGCTTCAGGGTAATTCCGAACCGAGTCTGTTGGCGCAAGCCTTGGGCGTAACGCCGCAAACAGGATACACCATTGAGAATGATGTGCCTGTATTCCTACATTCGAATAATAAAATCATGAGTGTTAACGGGGCATGGAGCGGACAACAACACGACTACAAGTTTTTAATGAGTCGCCAAAACGGATCGCCGTCGGGCTTGTTTATTGACTTCGACGGGGCGCCTGAGGGAATAGCTTATTTCGGAACGGCTGATGGATCTATTAATGAAGTTGATACCGCCGAACTGCAGATGGTATCTAGCCCTGATGGTTGGGCAGGTAGTAACGTTCGCTATAACCTTGGTTATTATTTCGTGAACTGGACATCCGCGCTTGAACCAGTTTTTTTAGGATTATTGGCTGCTGATCTTTCGACTGGGGTGGCGAACTCGTCGATTAGTTTGCCTCCAGGTTTTGTTCAAGCCTTAGATGCGATTTTACAGCCTTTGTTAGGATTTGGCGTTCCTTCTGGCGCGGTCCGTTTGGTAGGAAAAAATACGCTCGAGTCTCATGCACTGTACGCTCAAACCTCAATTGACTTTTTAGATGATTTTACGTTTACGCTCGGCGTGCGATACCAAGAAGAAACTAGAATACTTGACGAGTCAAGCTCCTCGTTAGGCGACTCAAACATTGATCCTGTTGTATTTATTCAAAAATATGAAAATATTGAAGATAAGGTAACAAGCACTAAGCCTAAAATAGGTTTGGAATATCGACCATCGTTCCTGGACGATGGAATGGTGTATATAAGTGCGCAGCAGTCGATTAAGGGTACCCAGTTCAACTTGATTAATATTTATGATCCGCCAGAAGTAGTAGCGCCGGAGGAAATGGAGGCTATCGAATTTGGTATAAAAACATCGCCTTTCGGTGCGGGGTCAGTTCTTAATTTTGCCTACTTTAAATACGATATTGAGAACCTCCAAGTTCAATTTGTCTCTTTGCTTAAAGGTGGGGCGGTTACGCAAGAGAACGCTGGCGGTGCCGCAATAGAGGGTTTCGAATTTGAATTTCAGACCTTGCTGTTTCCCAATGTAATCGACAATTTAGTCCTTACTGCTAACGGTACTATGCTGACAACTAAAGAATATACCGAATATCTTAATGGCAGCGGGTTCGACCCTAATACAGGCCTATTGTCGACCGGTAATGATTTTTCAGGGAATGAAATTGCACGAGCGCCCGACACGACAGGGACACTTGGGCTGTCTAAAACCACCGAAGTGCCCGGTGGGTCACTCGAGATTGGCGCGGATTATTACTATAACTCAGGCTTTTTCTATCTCGCGCAAAACTCAGAAAAAAGCGTTGAGGACGCTTATACAGTACTGAGCGCGCGAATCAGTTATTTTTACGAACCGGAAAATTTGCGTATCACTTTGTACGGTAAGAACCTTGAGGGAACAGAATACAATTATGGCCGTTTTCACGTCGACTTTGGCACGGCAGATTATAAAGCACCAAGAGATGTCGTTGGGTTGAAAGTGAATTGGCAATTTTAATTGAATGGGAGCTACAAAATGAAAAATATAATTAATGATTCATTACGAGCAGTATCAATATTGGGCGCCTTGTCCGCTTTATCCGTGCCCGCTTTGGCAAATGATGGCAATGACATGTGGAAGGATAAAAAATATGTGTATGTTCTAGGTAATAATCGTGTAGCAAATGATGACAGTGATCTCGAAAGAACGCAGGGATTTGGTGTTGGATTTGGTTACTTTCTCGACAAATGGTCTATTGAAACTGTTTTGTTTGGGGAGGTTTCACAAGACGGGAATAGCGATGGAAGCGATGCAAAAATCAATGGTATTTCAATGCATGTTTTAAAGTTTCCATTTGATAGTGTTCCTGGCTTATTTGCTAAGTTGGGCCTCGGGATATCTGAGTATTCAGACTTTCCCGCGGCAACCGATGATGATGATTATCTAGTTACTCAATTTAAATTGGGTGGCGGGTATCTTCATAAAGTGGTGGTAAAGGATTTTGAATTTGGTGTCAGGTTTGATGCAACTTATGTTTATGGGACTCGAGAGGAACGCCTTAATGCTCAGCGGAATGATATCAATTCCCCGCATTTTTATCGGGATATGAATTACTCTTTGGGCGTGGTTATTCCATTTTAAAAATCAATATTTATAAAAATATTTCGTCATTCAGGAGGTTTTAAGTGTTAAATCCAGATGATTATAGTTTGATCGATGAAAACGTTCAAAAGTGCCCTTTCGATTTTTACAAGGCGATGAGGTCAGAATGCCCTGTGTATGAAATGCCAGAAACGGGATTTTATATTGTCAGCAAGTACGATGACTGTATGACAGCACTGAGAGATCCAATGGTTTTCTCTAGCAAGATGGGCTTTCGGGTTATTGAGAACTCTGAGGAAGTTGATCGTATTCTTGAAGAGGGCGGTTACGGTGACCAGGTGGACACGCTTGTGACCAATGATCCTCCGTCGCACACGCGTTACAGACAATATGTAAACCGCGCCTTTACGGTTCAGCGTGTTAGTGGCATGGAACCGTATATCCAGAAGATTATTTCCGATACGTTCGAAGATATTGGTGATAAAAATCATATGGAAGTGGTATCAGAATTCGCTATTCCCATTCCGATGAAAATTATTGCCGACCAGTTAGGCGTAAGCCGTGACGATATGGGTAAATTCAAAGAGTGGTCTGACGGCGCTGTTGAACCACTAGGTGGACTTATTACGCCCGAGCGTCACATTGAAGTGACCAAGTTGATGGTCGAGTTCCAGCACTATTTCGCAGATCGCATTAAGGAGCGTCAAGACGCAAAAAAGGGCGTTTATGACGATATGCTTAATGATTTGGTACAGGCGAGAGTGGAAGGCGAAGAGCCCCTCGATTACCGAGAGTTGCTGTCTATCTTGTTGCAGCTTCTGGTTGCCGGAAATGAAACGACTACCAACACGATCGCGTCTGGCGTGTTGCTACTGTGTCGCAACCCGGCACTGCTGAATGAAATCTACGAGGACGACTCCAAGGCCGAAAAATTTGCTGAAGAAGTTTTGCGCCTTGAATCTCCAGTACAGGGTTTGTTCCGTATGACGACCCAAGATACGGAATTGGGTGGTGTAAAAATTCCTGAGGGCTCGATGCTCAACCTGCGGTATGCGTCCGCCAATCGTGACGAAAAGATATTCCCAGATTCTGAGAATATGAATCTCGGTAGGAAGGGTATCCGTCGTCATTTGGCGTTTGGATCAGGCATCCATTCCTGCATCGGATCGCAGCTGGCGAGAAAGGAACTGGAATATACTTTTAGCTTCTTGGCTAAACAGCTCTCCCACATCGAAATGGATCCGCAAGATCAGCCGGTGGAATATCACCCTAGCTTGATACTCCGTGGCATTAAAAAGTTAGATGTGAGCTTTGTTCGCAGGAAAGCCGATAAGTAATAATCAAAAGAGGGTGGCAGCATGGAACATGATTATGAGGTTATCGTTATTGGCGGCGGAGGGGCTGGCCTCTCTGCTGCCTGCGCGGCCGCAGAGCTAGGTGCTAGCGTCGCTCTTCTCGAAGCGGGCACGACGGTAGGGGGGTCAACCGCCTTATCCGGTGGCGTTTTCTACGCGGCGGGAACAAGCTTGCAAAAACAAGCGGGTATTGAAAACGACACTGCTGATGATATGTATGAATATTACATGACGTTAAATCAGCACCGTGTTAATGCGCAGAACGTGCGGAAGTTGTGTAACGCTTCCGCCGATGCATTCGAGTGGTTGGTTGAGTGCGGTGTCGAATTCAAGCCGGAAGGACTGTATAAGTCGGGCATTGAATCGGTTCCTAGAGGCCATTCTCCTGCGATGGCTGGTGCGGGAATTACCCAAGCGCTAGAGGTGAAAGCGCGCAATTTGGGTGTCGACATTGCACTGCAGTCAAGAGTTAAACAGCTCCATGTGGTTGACGGCGTGGTCAATGGTATTCAGCTTGACGATGATAACATTGTGACATCACGGACCGTCGTAATTGCCACTGGAGGCTTCGGGCATAACAAATACTTGTTAAACAAGTATTACCCAGAAGCGGCATCGCAAGGGGATTGGGCTTGGTGTATTAGCGCCAATACGTGTGTCGGTGACGGCTTGGAAATGGGCCTCGATGTCGGTGCCGACCTTGATGGTTATAACCGAGGCCTGCTATTACCAACGCCTGGTTTTTATCGAAATCTTGATGTTATGTTGCCGAGCTGGCTTGCGTTAGTGAACCGGGAAGGACGCCGTTTTGTGTGCGAGAACATTGAGTACGCTGTTATGTCGGGCGTCATTTCTTCTCAGCTTGGTGGCTCTGCGTTCGCTATTTTTGACGAAGACTCTAAAAAAACTGGTAAGCCTGATCCGCAGTTCGCGGCGTACTATGACTCTGGTTTCCTGACGTTCAACTGGAGCGATGATCGCATTGAAGAGCAGTTGACAACCGGGAAGGTGGTGAAAGCGGATACGCTCGCTGAGCTAGGCGAAAAAGTTGGCGTTGTACCTCGTGCGTTGGAAAACACCATTAAAGAATATAACGAGAGTGTCGAGGCGGGTATTGATGCGCAGTTTAATAAAACGCCATCTTTGATTCGGAAAGTGGCTAGGCCGCCATTTTATGCCTGTGAGATCAAACCCGCCATTGTATGTCTGACATCTGCCGGGCTGCGCATGAATGAGAAAGCCGAAGTTGTGGATAAATACGGCGATGTTATTAAAGGTTTGTATGCAGCGGGTGAGGTCACCGGAAGTGTGCTTGGCGAGCGCTATATCGGTGGTGGCAATTCAATATGTAACGCTGTCGTGTTTGGACGTATTGCCGGCGAACAAGCGGTTTCCGCGTGTCGAAACGATAATAAATAAGAGGTATTTCGAATGATCGACGATTTAGCAGGTAAAGTAGCCATAGTCACTGGGGCCGCACAAGGCATCGGGCTGACCGTGGCTAAAGAGCTCCTCGGGAAGGGTGCGAAGGTATACCTAGCCGATATTGAAGACGGTGAATTCGGCGGTGTTGCGGAGACATACGGTGCTGATAAAGCAATTCCGGTAAAGCTGGATGTCACCCTTCCGGAAAGCTGGTCTGAGCTGCGTGACACTATTGGTCGCGACTGCGGCCATTTGGATATTTTGGTGAACAATGCCGGCATCAGTCCAGCGGGTAGCATAGAAAGTACTGAGTTTGAATTGTGGCGTAAGGTCATCAGCGTTAATTTAGACAGTATTTTTCTGGGTTGTAATGTTCTTTTCCCGCTTCTTAAGAAATCGTCCAGCGCATCGATCGTAAACCTTTCTTCTATGATGGGAATTAAATCGGATGCTAATTTAGCGGCGTACAGTGCATCGAAAGGGGGGGTTAGGCTCTTAACAAAATCGATCGCTCTGCATGGCGCACAATTCAAAATACGCTGTAACTCAGTTCATCCCGGCGGCGTGCGGACACGTATGTTAGACGATTTTATTAAGACTTTCGGTGATGAGGAAGAGGCTATTAAGCTCATTACTGCAAACGTGCCACTCGCCACTGTTGGCGAGCCCGAAGATATTTCTAATATGATTCTCTTTTTGGCATCTGACGCATCTAAGTGGATCACCGGCGCTGAAATGTGTGTGGACGGGGGAGCGACGCTAGTATGAGTGGGGTAGCAGGCAGTGATCCTTGCGCCTGGGCGGAGAGCCACGCCTCTAGAAAGGGTGTTCAAGGGGAAGTAGATGGTGAAAAGGAAACCTGTCACGTAACGTCGCATTACTTGTGGTCAATGAGCGAAGAATGCCTAGATGACGTTGCGATGGTTTTTCATAACGGTCCTGCGGTGACTTACCGAGATTTGCAGGAAAGAACGAAAAAAGTTGTTCTTATACTCCAAGGTCTCGGGCTCAAAAAGGGAGATGTGGTAAGTGCTCAATTGCCTAATTGGGAAGAATTTGCCTATATAAATTTAGCCTGCTGTACTTTAGGGTTGGTTTTTAATCCGATTATTCCCATCTATAGGGGAAAGGAGCTAAATTTTATTCTCGCAGATGCGGGGACAAAATTACTCTTTATTCCGGATGAATACCGCTCTATGGGTTACGTCGACATGGTTAAAGAGCTCGCGCCTAAAATCGAGAGCCTTGAACATGTAGTTGTACTCCGCTCTGAGGATGCGTCTAAGTTAGATGGGATATTTAAATCCTATGAACTGTTAGTGCAAGGGGTAGATCAGAGTAGCGAGTTTCCGATTCCTGAATCGCCGGATGCTGATCATGTCAAGCTCTTGATGTACACCTCCGGTACTACGGGCACCCCTAAAGGTGTTTTACATAGTCACCGCACGATGGCCACAGTTGTTAACAACATAGTGAATTTCAGAAAGATCGATGAATTTGACGTTTACTATATGCCTTCACCAGTGACTCACATTACGGGCTATTCCGCGTGTGAGATGATTGTCCGCACCCCGTTGAACAAGACGGTTATCCAAGATAAATGGAATAAAAGCGACGCCGTAGACTTTATTCTTAAAACAGGGGCGACATTTACGGTGGGTGCTACACCGTTTCTCGTCGAAATACTTGATGAATGTCGTCGACGGAAAGAAACACTTCCTACATTAAAATCCTTCGCATGTGGTGGAGCGTCTGTGCCACCGGAGCTTATTCGGTCTGTTTCGGATGTTCTCGAAAATTGCCAAGCTTTTCGTGTTTACGGTAGTACCGAGGTACCGTTGGTGTCGCAAGGCCTAACGTCTCGCTCAGAACTTGAACGTGCCGCGACCACAGATGGTTGCATTTACAATTATGATGTGAAAGTGATCGATGAGAACGGTGACGATGTCACTGCTGGCGAGCGCGATGGGGAATTCTTGGTTAAAGGCCCGGGTATGTTACTTGGGTATACCAGCCTAGAACAAACGGAAAAAGCGTTTGACGCGTCGGGGTATTTTCATACAGGTGATATCGGTCATGTTTCATCGAATGATGACATTGTCATTACAGATCGTATGAAAGATATCATCATTCGAGGTGGTGAAAATATTAGCGCCAAAGAAGTTGAAGATGTTCTTCACGAGCACGAGAACATCAGGGAAGCTGCCGTTGTAAGTCAGCCAAATGAACGGCTTGGTGAAGGCGTGTGCGCGTTTATTATACCCGTTAGTGATGTGGCGCTTACTTTGGAAGAGGTAAATCAGTACCTTAGACAAAAGGGCTTGGCGAATCAGAAGCAGCTGGAAAATATGATCATAGTAGACAGTTTCGAAAGAACCGCGTCAGGTAAGATTAGAAAAGATATTTTACGGAATATTACCTGGAAAAAATGAGGTGAGTGATGGTAGTCGTAAAGCTAGATAAAGAGTTGTGTTGTTCTTATCAATCTTGCATGACCGAATGCCCAGAAGTTTTTGGAAGTGATGATATAGGGGTGGTTAAACTATTGATGACAGAAATTCCAGAAGCCTACCGAGAAAAAGTAGAATTAGCAGCATCAGTATGTCCACAAGGCGTAATAACATTAGAGAGAGCATAGCCATGGCAGATATCGATATTATTTATAAGCTTCCCAGTGTTTTTCGGGGAGAGTCACAAAAAGAGCTAGATTGCGTCATATTTTTCAATATGTCTCGTCCTATGACACTTATTATCAAGAATGGAGAAGCTGTCGTACAAGAAGGTGAGCCAGAGAAGCCAACGCTAACATTGACGATGAAAGATGATTTCTTGCTCACGCTGTTGAGCGGCAAAGTCGCGGGTATGACCGCTGTCATGACAGGTAAGTTGAAATTTAAAGGGAATATGGCCCTTGCCCAGAAATTATCTAAATTGTTTGACTTAGAAAAACTGTAAATTTAGATGATTAAAAATTCGCTTAGCAGATTTGGAGAGTCAAATGGGGAAATTAGAAAATAATATTTTGTTATCAATATACGAGAAAATGACCCGTATAAAAATGAACGATGAGCGATTTATTGCAGAAATGAGCGCCGGTCGTATCACGATGCCTTACTATTCGGCTCGTGGGCAGGAGTGTATTCCTGCATCTATTTCTGTACTCCTTAATTCAGATGATTATCTGGTCACAATATATCGAGGTATTCACGATATGTTGGCCAAAGGCGTTCCAGCCAAGTTAATTTGGGCAGAACTGGCCGGGCGCGAGACCGGCGCTTGTAAAGGTAAGGGCGGGCCGATGCACATTACGCATCCTGCGACAGGTTGTATGTTGACCACTGGTATCGTGGGTGCTGGCTTGCCGATAGCAACGGGCTTGGCGCTTTCTTCTAAAATGAGGGGAGATCAGCGTGTAACCGTGACCAATTTTGGTGATGGCGCCTCAAATATTGGCGCATTTCACGAATCGCTGAATTTAGCTTCGGTGTGGAAATTACCGGTTATATTCGTCTGTCAGAATAATCGGTATGCCGAGCACACTAATTTCGCCAAAGGTACTGCTTGCGATTCAGTGGCCAGTAGGGCGTCGTCGTATAACATGCCGGGTGTGCAAGTTGACGGTAATAATCCCCAAAGTGTTTATGCCGCTGCTAAAACGGCCATTGAGCGTGCTCGAGCTGGCGAGGGACCAACTCTTATCGAAGCAATGACGTTTCGTTTTAACGGCCATACTATGGGCGATGCAGGCGGATACATCCCTGAAGAGGAGTATAAAGTAGCGAAAGAGAACGATCCTTATCCGAAGTTCCGTGCATTCCTTGAGGAAACCAATGTAGCGACACCTGACGAACTTAATGAGCTGGACGAGGCTGTTTTTCGCGAGTTAGAAGAAGCTGTTAAGTTCGCTTACGATAGTCCATTGGTCAACGCCAGCGATGTTCTTAAGGATGTTTTTGCATAAAACGGGGAGAGAATACTGTGTCTAAAAAAGAAAATATTATTTCTGCAGTCAATAGAGCTTTGTCGTATGCACTTGAGAACGATAAAGATGTATTTTTAATGGGTGAAGACATCGCTGACGAAGAGGGCGGCGGTGTTTTAAAAGTTACCCACGGCTTGTCTTCGAAATACGGGGCTGACCGTGTTCTGTCTACTCCAATTTCGGAGATGGCATTTACTGGCGCTGGCGTTGGCGCAGCCATTGCTGGCATGAAGCCGGTAGTAGAAATCATGCTTATGAATTTTACTGCGGTATGCATGGATCAGATTACAAACCATGCCGCGAAAATCAGATATATGTCTGGTGGCCAGACTAATGTTCCGATGGTTATTAGGACCATGACCGGTTCAGGTTTCCAGACTGGTGGTCAGCATTCAGATTTTCTGGAAGCGTGGTTTTGCCATACCCCTGGCCTTAAAGTTGTCATGCCGTCTAACGCTAAAGACGCATATGGATTGCTATTGAGTGCCATCAATGATCCTGACCCAGTTATCTACATCGAACATTCGGCATCCTACTGGAATGAGGGTGAGGCCGCTGAAGATGGAGAGTTAGTCCCTATAGGTAAGGCAAATATTGTTCGGGAAGGTAGTGATATCACCTTAATCGGATATAGCCGCTCTATGATGGACCTTTCGATGGTTGCTTCAAAATTCGAAGGAGACGGGATTTCATGTGAGGTTATTGATTTACGTACGGTTTCTCCGATTGATTATGACACGGTACTAAAATCCGTCAAAAAAACAGGCCGGGCGCTGATTGCCCATGAGGCGGTTAAGTCTTTTGGTGTTGGTGCTGAAGTATCAGCGACAATTCAGGAAAGAGCGTTTAAATACTTAAAAGCGCCTGTAGCGCGAGTAGCCAGTAAAGATACGCCAGTTCCTTTTGCAAAAAATCTCGAGAGTGAATTTACCTATGCACTTTCAGATATAGAGAATGCCGTACTAAGTTGTATGAATTACGCGGAGAGCGATAAATGAGTGTTGATATTATTATACCTAAAGTTGGATTCGCTTCGAGTGATGGGACGCTAGTAAAATGGCACGCTGAGGATGGTGCGCAGGTAAATGAAGGTGATCCACTCTACGATTTGGAGACTGATAAATCGGTTCAAGAGATCTTTTCCCCGGCTACTGGGACATTAAAGATTATTGGTACCGAGGGTGAGGAATATAAGGTGGGCGAAGTGGTCGGTGTTGTGGCATGAGTTTCTTGTTAGAAAATATAGGAAACTCTGCTGATTGGCCGTTAGAGGATAATCAGCAATACGGTTCTACCGAGTTAGTGAAGCTAACTCGGATCCAGGGCGTAGTCGGAAAAAATCTGCATAGAAACTGGTTGGCGATTCCTCACGTTACACACGATGAACACATCGTAGTAGATAGCTTCTTTGATGCAAAAAAGGAAGGGAGTCTAAGTGGTGTGTCATTTTTGGCGTCGATAGTGAAAGCCACCGCGTTGACGCTGAAAGAATTTCCAAGCTTCAATGCCTCAACCGATGCGAAGGGAAGTGAACTTTTACTTAAGGACTTCGTTAACATTGGTGTGGCGGTTGATACAGAGCACGGCTTATTCGTTCCCGTCGTGGAGCGCTGCAATACGAAAAGCATGGTAGATATATCCGGAGATATATCTACCATGGCTAACTTGGCCAAGGAAAAAAAGTTGTCGTTTGAAAAAATGCAAGGCGGTACGTTTACCATTAGCTCGTTAGGCAGTATTGGCGGTGTGGGCTTCACGCCGATAATTAATGCGCCGCAAGTCGCGATTCTAGGCGCGTGTTCGGTTTTTGATCGGCCGGTACGACTACCCAATGATGCGCTAGGTTGGGAGAAATGTTTGCCTGTTTCATTGTCGTATGACCATCGGATTATCAATGGCGCTGATGCCGCCCGTTTCTGTAAGAGATTGGAGCATAATCTAAAGAAGCTACTAGGGCGTGGGGAAAGCGAATAGATGAAAATTGATCTAAGTACTTGTGATCTTAATACGTTTCGAGCGGAAATTGAGAGCTTTGTATCTAGCAATCTATCCTCGTCACTGCAGCAAGCTAGCCGACTGGCAACAAGTATTTTCTGCGATTTCCGGGCAATGATGGAGTGGCAGAAACTATTGCACAGCAATGGTATGGCTGCACCCTCATGGCCAAGTGAGTTTGGTGGGCGGGGTTGGGATCCAGAGCGAATTCTTATGTTCAGAGAAGTGTGTGCTTCCTTCGATGCTCCTCAACTGACATCAATGGGTATTCAGATGTTGGGCCCTATTATCATGAACTATGGGACTAATGCTCAAAAATCAGAACTGCTTCCTAAAATTTTAAGCGGTGAAGATTTTTGGTGCCAGGGGTATTCAGAGCCATCGGCGGGTTCGGATTTAGGGTCATTGTCGACGAAGGCCGAGCGACAGGGCGATTTTTATGTAGTTAACGGGTCCAAAATTTGGACAAGTTTAGCTCAGCATTCGAATAAGATTTTCTGTCTCGTGAGAACGGCGAAGGAAAAAAGCCCGAAGAATAGCATCAGCTTTTTACTTATTGATTTAGATACTCCAGGGGTCGAGGTACGACCAATTGTGTCTTTAGATGGGACTGTTGAACAATGCGAAGTATTCTTTACTGATGCGAAGGTGCCAGTGCAGAACATCGTCGGCGAAGAAAACGACGGGTGGAAGGTTGCGCTATCTTTGCTGGAACATGAGCGTGGCGGAGCAAGTTACTACGTCGGTTTGCAGCGCAAACTTGAACTGATAAAGGAATACAGTGAGTCTTCCTTGGTTAGCAACATCGTTTCGGAAAGATGCAAGGACGAACTTTTAGATATCGAGGCGGACGTGTTGTCGCTGACTTATTTAGAGCGGGGCATCGCGAAGTCTTCAGAAGGAGATAGCCGGATCGGTGCCCTCAGTTCACTCACAAAATTAATAGGTACTGAGCTGGGCCAAAAGTTAGATGAAATTTCTCTTTCTCTTAGAGGCCGAGAGGCATTTGTCGTGATGGAAAATGAATTAGACCCTTACTATATCGGTGAGAAATCAGAGCGTGACAAAGACGCAGCGGCGTTTAATTCTTACATCAACAATAGGGCGTCGACCATATATGGGGGGACGGCCCAAATACAGCGTAACATCATCGCTAAGAAAATTTTAATGTTGTAAGGTTATTGAGAGATAAATAATGAATTCAGAAGAGCGTGATTTGCTATTCGCGAGTGTAAATAAGTATCTTACCCATAGATATAACTATTACGATTTTCGTATGGACGGAAATACCTCTAGCGAAAATGTAATGAAGATGTATAAAGAGACCTGCGATTTAGGCTGGTCGGCTTTTTTGTTTTCTGAAGAAGTAGGCGGTTTCGGGGGGGCAGCAATTGACATTGTTGAACTGTTTGAAAAGTTTGGTATCCACCGGGTAGTGACACCATATTTGGAGAGTCAGATTATCGCAGGGACTATTCTTTCCGGCATAGGGGAGAAAGATAGTGCGTTATTAGAAGAGCTGATAGCGGGAGATATAACACTTTGTGTTTTGGATGGCGCTGATCGTCATTCTGATGGCGGCCCCACGGCTTTGGCCCTTGACGCATCGGACGATATCCCTTGTGATTACGGCCCTATTCCGTGGGCGCCAGTTGCCGATAAAATACTCTTGTTTTACTCGGACAAAGGCGAAGACACTCTACTATTGGTTGATACCCAAAGCCCTTGTGTTTCTATAGAACGCCGCGTCGGTGTTGATGGAGCGCTCGTTGGCAAGGTGAAGATCAATGATTTACGCAAAGACGGTTGTGAAGTTCTTGCGAAAGGAACAACTGCTTCCGATATTAAGAAAATAGCGCGTCTTAAAACGACCATTGCACTGTGCGCAGAAGCAGTGGGCGCGATGGAGTCGTTGCTTCGCCAGACAGTGGAATACACCAAAACAAGAAAGCAGTTTGGTCAGCCAATTTCTAATTTTCAAGTGCTTCAACACATCATGGCGGATATGTTTATTTCGCAGTCCACATCTTATGAAATGTTGAAGGGGATTTCGTTGAAAATTTCTAAAGATGATGAGTATCTGTCTTACGAACGCGAGATACTGCTGCTCAAACATAAAATCAACAAAGAATCGAAATTTGTTCGGCATTCCGCAGTCCAGTGTCATGGCGGTATCGCGACCACGGATGAATTGCTTCTCGGACACTATTTAAAGCGACTTGTGGTAATCGACAACTATTTTGGTGGGCCTCATATGGATAGGGGGCGAATTAACCGCGCAGTGGCCTAAACCTAACGGTTATTCGAAGTAAGTAGAGATGCGAATATCGACTGTTAGTTCAGCCTGTCAGGCCTGTTTTCCCACGTAAAGCGAGAATAGAGCTCGGCAGCTTTCGCAGCGTGGAGGGTGGGCGTTGGCGCTCTGATAGCTTTCGTTAGTGATGTAAAACCTCTATCGGGGTAGTGGCGGAGATCCTCACTAGTTTCCTCGACGATTTCTTCAATTCGTGACGTTGATGTCGCTTGCGGTGCGGCGTTGAGATCTTATGTCGTTTTGGTGACAAGGGTCGTCGCCTACTTCTCTGTTAAGCCACGTGTATGTGCTGCATTACGAAATTTTTTTAGTACCTGTACAGTTAATTTAAATTAAGAAAATTTTCATATCATAAAGATGCAGGATTGTGGGAAATCTGCTTTTATATTGAGGTACTATTTGGCTGTCACCGGAGTGGCGATGCTGGATGATCATGTTGGCTGGTAGTCGCTCTCCTTATTCTTATTTTTTGCTATGATGCCTAGCGAGCTTTATGTAGCAAAATTGGAAGGTAAAAATAATTAAATGGCAGTATCAGACTTATTGAGAATTGTTTTCTGCCTTTGGGATATGTATGAAGTATAGTCATCCAGGATTTTTTGTTACAGTCTACGTGCTGTGCCATCTACTCTTCGGTAGTGGGTTCGTTTATTCGTTCGACTGTGAATCGTCGGAATATTACGATTCGATTGAAGTGGGCAGTATTCAAGATAAATCGTGTTTTGTCGTTGGGGAGAGGCATCGTAAGCGCTTATCGGTGCCGTTGATAGCTGAATCAGATTCGGCAATTTCCGTTAGGTCTAAGCTCACTGGTTTTGTCAGTGAGATTTTCGTTAACGAAGGGGATAGAGTCGCCAAAGGTGACGACCTGATCTTAATAGATGATCCAATGCTCAATGATAGTTTGAGTGTGGCGTACAAAAATCTTGTTGTGGCGAGGGGTAAGTATAAGAAATCTAAAGCGAGCTTTAAACGAATCGCTAGTTTATTCCAAAATAAGTTGATCTCTAAAGAGGGGTACGAGGCGGCAGAGTTAGAACATGAAATATCACTAGCCGAATTGAAAACAGCAGAAAAGCATTATCAGTCGTCGAAGAAATCCAATTCCTACAGCCTTATTCGCGCGCCATATGATGGGCTGGTTCGGTCCGTAGACGCTAAAGTCGGCCAATTAGCCCAATACGGCGCAGGGCTTATGGTATTAACGAAAATTGATGACTTGGTGTTGAAGGGGTGGGTGCCAGCGTCATTTATCAATGAGATCGTTCTTGATGGGCCCGTTGAGGTCGATGTTGCGGATGTTCCTTATTCGGCGGATGTTGAGTTTGTCTCTGATGAAATTAATACAGCGCACCAGTCTGTCGAAATTAAGTTAAAAACCACGACGAATATCGTTGGTGGAATGAGTGGTATGTATGGCGCGGCGTTACTGAGGTTTCGGGAAGAGCGCCAAGGAGGATATCTGATCCCTAAGCAAACGATTGTTTTTCACGCGGGCATGTACGGGGTTTTTGTAAAAAAAGAAAAGTCCGGCGTTAAGTTCAGGTGGATAGACTCGGGTGACGAGTATGGCGAAATGGTAGAAGTAATTTCAGGTTTAAGCGCCGGAGACGTGATTATATTTTGAGCGACCTATTTTTTGCACGTAAATATGAACTGCGCTGCACTGCTCATGTGTCAAATGAGCATAATGGTATAACTATAACGTGTTTAAATGTATGAAGGTGGATTAGTGGCCAAGTTTGGGATTGCATATTTAATTGCCAGTTTGTTCACCGACTCAAAACTGACACCAGTCGTTATCCTCTCCATTCTGACAGTCGGGGCGATAGCTATAGACTCTACGCCTAAGGAAGATAACCCACAAATCGTGGTGCCTGGCGCCACAATAGCCGTTGATTATCCTGGCGCCACAGCGGAGGAAGTCGAACAGCTGGTGGTCAGACCAATCGAGAAAACGGTGAAACTGATTTCCGGTGTATCTGACTATTATTCGACAGCGTTACATTCTAGGGCTGAGTTTGCGATTTTTTTCGAAGTTGGTGAAGACCAAGAGGAAGCCTTAGTCAGGCTCCATGATCGTTTTGAGAAAATCTCACAGTTATTGCCCATCGGTGCCTCTAAGCCAATTATTAATAGCATTAATATTGCTGACGTCCCTATTATGACAATCACTATGTCGTCAAAAGAGATGGGGGAGGACCGGTTAAAAATATTGGCAGAAGCACTTTTGGATGATCTTCTGGTGATAGAAGATGTCTCCTCTGCGTATATTAAAGGCGGACTTAATGGTGATGTCATTGTCGAGGTTGATCCAGCTAAATTGCTAGCATCTAAAGTCGGACTTAAGGAGGTCGTCACGGCTGTGAGAGATGCCAGTGTCACGGTGCCTTTGGGTCCTGAGTCGGTGGGTGACGTCAGTCACATGTATGTGTTTGGTGATGGGCTGACGTCTGTTGCGGACGTGGAGTCTGTTGCAGTGAGAGCATCAGTTGATAAGGGAGAGATCTTATTGCGCGATATCGCCAGAGTCAGCGGTATGCCTGAGAAGTGGCGAGAAACGATTTCATTGTTTGGTTTTGGAAAGGGCGAGCCTGAAAAGCGGGAGCTGGCCCCTGAGGTGATGCCAGCCGTTACTATTGCAATTGCCAAAAAACGACACGCGAACTCAGTTACGGTTTCGGACAAGGTGAGAGCACGGCTGGCGAAGTTTGTTGCAGAGCATGACGCAGATAAGGTATTCGCTGAAGTGACCCGAGATGACGGCTCGGTGGCGAGAGGTACATCTAATGAGTTGTTTCACCATCTTGCGATCGCGATTGTAGTAGTTTTTCTAATTACTTATATGTTCCTCGGGTTTAAGGCCGCATGCGTTGTCGGCTTTACCGTACCGCTGGTACTTGGATTAACCATTGCTACGCTTAGTGTGATGGGCTTAACTCTTAACAGGGTGTCGCTGTTAGGGTTGATTATTGCATTGGGGATGCTAGTCGACGATGCGATTGTCGTTTTGGAGAATATATACAGTGCTGGGGGGAGTAACGCAGAGCAGGGAAATAAGAAAAATATTGTGATTAGTGCCGCGGCAGAAGTGGGTAATCCTACGAATATCGCGACAGTCGCCATCGTGATTGTGTTTATTTCCACGCTTGTGATCACGGATATGCCGGGAGAGTTCTTTTATCCAGTTTCCGTGGTGGTGCCTATTGCAATGCTGGCATCGCTTTTTATCGCGTATAGCGTTGTACCCTGGCTGTCGTTTAACTTTTTGGATTTTTCTAAACACTCGGCGCCGATTGAAAGATACTTGGATAGTATCAACGCGGTATATAAGCGCATGCTGATGTCGTTGCTTGATAACGCGAGTGTTCGACGTACGTCATTATATTTATCGGTCTTTTTGTTGCTGGCTGTTATGGTAATGCCCGCGTGGCAGTTCCTTCGGCCCAGTGGTGTAGGCGGTGAGCCACCACCATTAGGTGTGTTGTTACACTCTATGCCACAGATCGATACTAATACTCTGAATATAGTAATTGAGATACCACCAAACCGTACATTAATGTATTCGCAGCAAGTGGCGCAGGAGGTTGCAGCGGGGTTGGCGGAAAAGGAATCGGTAGCGAATTTTCAGATTTGGCTTGGTGAGTCGGGTGTTGAAGATTTCAATGGCATTCTGCGGGGCACCAGTTCTCGTGAAGGGCATAATATCGCCGAAATACGGGTTAATTTGCGGAATAAAAGTACGCGGTCTTATACGTCGATGGATGTTGCCCGCGAGCTGAGAGAGATGGTTTCTGAAATAGAAGCTAAATTTACCGGTGTACTTATTAGGGTGGTGGAGGATCCCCCTGGGCCTCCTGCACGCGCTGGGCTGTTAGCCGAGGTGTACGGTGATAATAGCGAGGAGTTACGGGAAATCGCTCTGGGTCTTGGCGACGTGTTTCAGAATACCTGGGGTGTTATCGAGGTGTCTGATAGCGTGTTTGAAGATGTTCATCAGTATACCTATAAGGTTGATGAGCGAGCGCTACGGCGCTATGGCGTAAGTCGCACTGAGTTGTACTCGGTCCTGAACCTAGCGATTAACGGTGCCGATCTTGGCAGAATTATGAAGGGTGGTGCTCGACAAGAAAGGCACATATTACTCAAATTTCCCTTTTCGTATGTTGATACATTGGTTCCGCTAGAAAACATCAAAGTTAGGGGGGCGGGTGGTGCCGAGGTGCCTCTCTCGGAACTGCTGACGTTAGAAAAGACGATATTGAGTCACCCAATCTTGCATAAGAACGGGTCGCCGGTCGCATACGTAACGGGAGAAATGGGCGAGTCGGTGCCGTTGTATGGCGTTTTGGATATCAGTAATCAAGTGAAAGAAAAGGGGATCGGTTATAACTTCCTCGTCAACGACGATAACGTCGTCGTCTCTGCAGATAAAGAGGGCTCCGCTAAAGCTGTAATCGTGTGGGAAGGCGCCTATGACCAAGTTATGCAAGCCTTTGAAGAAATGGCGCTAGCACTGCTTATTTCGCTTCTAATGGTGTATGTGTTGTTGGTTTATTACTACAAGTCGTTTGCGATACCTGTGATAGCAATGTTGGCGATTCCTTTTGCTTTGATTGGTGTTTTCCCTGCTCACTGGGCGTTTTCAGAACTCTTTACGTCGACGTCGATGGTGGGTGTTATCGCACTCGCCGGTGTCGTGGTGAGAAATTCGCTTTTAATTTTTGATTTTGTGTTCCAGTCTTTGCGGAACGGGGAAGAGCTGAGGTCAGCGTTGATCGACTGTACTGTAGCTCGACTCAGGCCGATCGTTCTTACTGCGGCATCGATATTCCTCGGTAGCGCAATTTTGATAAAGGATCCATTATTTAGTGGCTTAGGTCTTTCTCTAGTTTTTGGTACAGTAGCGTCAACGATAATGTCGTTGTTTCTTACACCTGTTCTCCTATACTTCTACTTGAAAAGACAGCAAATTGGGTAATCTAATATAGTTGAGAGTAGTCCCTCAGAAAGTCGAGACAGTCATAGGTAGAGAAATCGGTTGTATCGCAAATATAATACTCGTCGTTGAATATCGACAGTCAGACCAGAACAGCTGTAGGTAGTTGAGCGGAGCGGACAACTCCTTCTGCCGTAATAATCACCCAATATCATAGCTAGCCTCGTCTCGCGGAAAGTGGAGTATCAAGTAAGGCTTTCACTAGGGTGATTGAGTTATCAATCATGCTCAGCGGCACACCGGATTTATACAGTAGTAGAATCGATTGCACCTGAAGCGCTATCAAGCTAGCTAGATGCTCACGATCTAGCCGGCCTATTTGTATGTCGCGGCCGGACAGTTCGAGTGCCCTATCAACGATATTTTCCAGACCAAGAAAGAATTCATTCGCCAACCTTTGAACCTCAGCATCTCGGTTTGCGATATCGAGAAAAGCGTTTGCGCCTAATTCAACAGCACGTCCACTGTGAAGCGCGCCTAGCAACACATCGAGCCAATTTTGGATGTTAGCAATATAGTCATCAGAAGCATCCAGCAATGCGACCCTAATACTTTCCAAAATATGTACGCTGTATTCAGAAAGCGCTCGAATGAAAAGTCCGCGCTTGCTACCGAAGGTGGCATAGAAACTTGAACGGTGTATTTTCATTACTGCCAGTAAGTCGCTGATAGAGGTTTTCTCGTAGCCATTGCGGTCGAACAACCCCATGGCCAGCGATATGACTTTGTCGGTATCAAATTGCTTTTCAGGTCCTGCCATGCGGTCCTTCCGGTGGGCATAGTAAATGTTCGATCAGAACTTTACTTTAACCCATTTGTTGACATCTTGGAACGTTCATTCTAGATTGTAGCTTAATCTGGAACGTCCGTTCCACCACTGCGACAGCTTTGGCTAGTCTGTTGCTCGCAGTTAGATCTTTGAGATGTGTTATGAAACTCGACTTACCAATGCTTGATACTGCCTTTATCAGCTCCCCTTTCGATCACTGGGCATTTTATCGCGCACATGCACCGCTATTCTTTAGTGCGGAAAATGGTTTCTGGGTGGCGTCCCGTTATGAAGATGTCGAAGCCCTGTTGCGCAATACCAGTGTATTTTCGTCTGCGAGTGGCCCTGGCGGCGATAACACTTATGAAAACAATCGCTCCTCTCAGGGTACGACAGGATTCCTGCCGCTGCTGCAAAATGATCCACCAGAACACACGCGCCTTCGTAGTTTGATGTCAAGAAGCTTCACATCACGCCGTATTGCAGCGCTAGAAAAACCAATGCATGCAATGGCTGAGAATTTGTTGGATGGCTTGTTGGCAAAGCTCGAGCGTGATGGCCAAGCCGATTTATATGCTGATTATGCGAGCCCGCTACCAGTGAATGTGATCGCCACACTCCTAGGTATACCAGAAGCATTCTACGAACGTCTGGCCTTTTGGAATCAGGCGCTCGGTATGGACAGTAATCCCGATACTCAGGGCAGTTTGGCCAACGAAATGGACGAGGCGCTCGCTGCAGTAATCGCTGAGAAACGGAAAACGCCGGGGGATGATTTAATCTCGGCCTTGGTAGCGATTGCCGATGAAGAGGGGCAGCGGCTACATAGCGGTGAGTTGCTAGGCTTTTGCAAGCTGTTGTGGATTGCGGGTAATGAGACGACGACCAATCTGATTTGTAATGCCGCGCTATTTTTGCAATCTCACCCTGAGATATCGCAGCAACTTCGGGATGACAAAAGCCTGATCGAAGCGTTTGTCGAAGAAGCCTTGCGCTTGGAGGGGCCGGTCAACGGCTTGTTCCGACGCGTAGCTCGCGATTATAACTACAAAGGATGCGAACTTAAGGTGGGTGATAATGTGTGGTTACTTTTTGGCTCCGCCAACAGGGATGAATCGATTTTCCCCGATGCTGCCGAATTCAAACTCGCACGCAAAGAGGCGCAGCATCTCGCATTGGGCAAGGGCATTCACTTTTGCATGGGGGCGCCATTGGCGCGGATGGAGGCGCGAGTTGCCTTCGAGCATTTAGTGGATGTTATGCATCGCTTCAAGATTGATGATCAAGGCGGGAAACGCATTCCTATCGCGATATTGAGGGGCTGGCTGTCGCTGCCGGTTATATCGGTCACTGCATGAAAATTTATCAGGTCAAAACCAGGCTATCCAATAGCTATGTGGTCGCCTACCCCGACAAATTATTGGTGCTTGATGTTGCGGTGAAGTGCCACGCGTATGTTTTAGGCTATATAGAAAGTGTTTTGGAGCGCTCAATTAGTGAAATCCTACTTGCTACTTGCACCCATGACGATCCTGACCACATTGGTGGTATTTCGGCACTGGCTGCTGCGAGTGGTTCTAGCGTGGCCATTCCGCTAGCTGCGGGTGAATTCGTGCGTAAAATACGGGGAGATCCGTTAGGGCCATTTTTCCGGTTTGGTTCGTCGTTTCGAGAAGCA
>JAGPVP010000038.1 GCA_018066965.1 Zhongshania sp.
CTCTCTAGCCGCCATAAACAAAGGAAAGGCGACACTGATAGCAATAACAACACCCCCAATAACATAGAGGTAGATATATTTAACCCCTAAGCGCCTGCCCTCAACAAACATCCACACATTACAGACAAAAGCTAAAAACAAAATATCTATGGTTAAAAATTTTCCCGCTGGATTTGCATTAAACAATGCGTCGTTCCAAAATTTTACATTCGCACTTACAAATCCCTCGCCTAAATACGCAGGCACATGAATCCAGGTCATAATGAGCGCTAATAATGCGCTTATTAAATAAACGACGACTAATGGCTTAGCTTTTAATTCCATGCTAATTCCTTATTATTTTATTAAACGGCTTAACATATATCGTGCTCTGCAAAGGCGGTCACCACCTTACAAAGCACCACCGCAGCTGCTACCTTGCCCGGCAGTACAGCCGAAGCAATGGTCGGCAATAGCTATTTCACTACCTGCAATATCCACGCTCAAAAGATCACGCAAATGCCTATTCTCTTTACCCGGCACCGGCAAATCTAGCTGCTGATTGAAATCACAGTCGTATAAATTTCCCAGCCAATCTACGCTCACCAAATTACGGCACATCAGTGACTCTAGGTTAGCCTCGCTGAAATTGCTTTTTAATAAATCCATATAGGGCTTAAATTCCCCCTTAGACACGAGCGTTGAGCCAAAGCGCTTAATCGGCATATTGGCCAAGGCAAATAAATGATTAAACTCAATATCAAAATGGGAGCGTAACTCGCGGCGATAATCCGCTTCTAGTGCTTGCTGGTTTGGCGGTAGCGATGCGCCCTGTGGGTTATAAACCAAATTCAACACCAAACCAGAGTCAGGCATGCCATAGCCCAAGGAATTTAATAATTGGAGACCAGCAATACTTTTGTCGAATACGCCTTCACCGCGCTGTGCATCCACATTTTTTAGGGAGTAACAGGGCAAAGATGCGACGATCTCTACTTTGTTTGCCGCTAAAAATTCGGCCAAGCCCTCCTGATTTGGCTCAAACAATATTGTCAGATTACAGCGATCAATCACTTTAACGCCGATGTTAGTAGCAGCACTGACCAACTCTCGGAATTGCTCATGCAGCTCCGGCGCACCACCTGTTAAGTCGAGGGTTTGTATATGTCTGGCCGCCAGCACCTCGGGAATAAGTGCGATGAGTTCCGCAGGCATCATTTCGGTCCGTGTTGGCCCGGCATTAACATGGCAATGTAGGCAGCGCTGATTACATTTATAGCCGAGATTGACCTGCAAGGTATCTAGTGGTTTTCGCGATATCGCTGGGAATTCCGTAAGCTCCAGCAAGGCCATGGTATCGTGCATTTTTGCCCCTATTTACTCGTCGTGTTAGACACTGACATGCGACCATCTAAATTGTTACACACGGCCGTCACATAGCTACTACGTGAGGGTTTCGCTTGCAGACCATATTATCGTGTCGAAAAACGCTCAAGAAATGCGCTTTTGATCAAAAATAATACAATTTCAGCAAACACCGCCATCATGATATTTTTCTTATAATTACAATACCTTAGCGCACACGGTAGATCTCGCAGAACGCAAAATCAGCTGTTCAAATTGATGTTTTGATGAGATTTATGCTGAGATTCAGCCCTAAACAGAGATTTCCCGTATAATACGCCGCTTTCACGCGAAGAGAGCAAAGCAATGACCGCAAAAGTTGCCCTGATCATGGGCTCTAAAAGTGACTGGGAGACCATGCGCCCGGCCACCGAGATCATGAGCGAACTTGGCGTGGAGCACCACGTAGAAGTGGTCTCGGCGCACCGCACTCCAGACAAGCTAATGGAATTTGCCAGTCAGGCTATTGATCGTGGCTTTGACGTTATTATTGCTGGTGCCGGCGGCGCTGCGCACCTACCCGGTATGGTGGCGGCAAAAACCCGCTTGCCAGTATTAGGCGTGCCAGTACAAAGCAAGGCACTAAGTGGTGTCGACAGTTTGCTCTCGATCGCGCAAATGCCCAAAGGTATCGCCGTTGGCACCTTAGCCATTGGCAGCGCGGGCGCATTTAACGCCGGTTTAATGGCCTGCCAAATATTAGCGTTAACAGACGCCGATTTAGCTAAGCGACTGGATGCCTTCCGCGCCAAACAAACCCAAGACGTATTAGATAATCCGGACCCGAGGGAAGCGTGATGCCAACGGTTTGGGTTCTCGGCGCAGGCCAACTAGGCGCCATGCTAAAACAGGCCGCGTATCCATTGGCGCTTCGCGTCGAGCCCGTTGAGCCTGAAAGCGAACAATTACCCAACATCCAAGACGGCGACATCGTCACCGTTGAGCGCGAGCAATGGCCAGACACACCAGTAACCCGCCACATGAGCCAACAGACCGGCTTCATGAATGCGGACATTTTTGGCAAAATCGCTGACCGCTTCCATCAAAAAACCATGCTCGACACCCTCGGTATCAACACCGCGCCGTGGCGCTCAGTAGAAGTAGATACCAAAGCCGATGCTCTGCACGCTGACTTAGGCCCCGACGTTTTACTAAAACGCCGCGAAGGCGGTTATGACGGCAAGGGCCAGTATTGGCTTTACCAAGACAAGGGGCTCGACGTTCCTAGCGATTGGTTGGGCACCGGCATTGCTGAAAAGAAAATACCCTTTAATGAAGAATTATCGCTGGTCGGCGCGCGGGACAAGACAGGTAGAAAAGTATTTTACCCCCTTACGCTTAACCTGCACTGCAATGGCATTTTAATGGCATCCATTGCGCCGCTCGCCAGAGTCGAGCACTTGCAGGCGATGGCCGAGTCGATGCTTGGCAAAATTATGGATGCCGCTGATTACGTTGGCGTAATGGCCATGGAATGCTTCCGTGTTGGCGAGGAGCTCATTGTTAACGAACTTGCCCCGCGCGTTCACAACAGTGGTCACTGGACTCAAGCCGGCGCCTGTGTCAGCCAGTTTGAAATGCACTTACGTGCGGTAAGTGGGCTGCCTATTAAAGCGCCTGAAGTTCGCGGCCAAAGCGTGATGATTAACGTGATTGGCGTGGAGCGTGAAATAGATTGGATGAAAATTCCATCAACTCAATGCTACTGGTACGGCAAAGACGTTCGCCCCGGACGTAAGCTCGGCCATATCAATATCAACCATCCAAGCAAAGCCGCCGTGCAAACCGCACTCAATGAGCTGCGCGGCTTACTACCGGAAAACTACGCTGAGGTGTTTGATTGGGTACAAGGCGAACTCGCCCGTATTTAGATCTTGCTAGGCTCGCTGATATCAGCGAGCCCTCTCCCACCGAAAGCCACCGCCCTCACAACAAAGCAAAACTGCGAAGCAACATCATTAAGCAGCTAGTAGTGAATAAAGAGCCTATTGTCGTTAACACAATGATATTGGCTGCCAAGGCCGAATTCCCGCCCATCGCCCTCACCATAATATAACTTGCTGCCGCCGACGGCGCCGACGACATCAATGCCAGCACGCCTAACTCCAAACCGCGAAAGCCCAGCACAATACCGGCGGCAATCAATAGCAAAGGCACAACAAGCAATTTGCACAAAGCGCTGACCATCGCGCTACTTAGGTCTGCCCGCAAGGCTCTAAAATCCAAACTGGCGCCGGTGCATAACAAGGCCAAGGGCAGCGTCATTTGCGAAAAATAACCGCCGCTGTGAATTAATAACTCGGGCAGCTCCCACTCCAAACCAGCAACAACTAGAGCCGCCACAATACTAATAATTAAGGGATTACGAACGATGCCTTTAAACGTAGCCGCCAAACCGCCGCTGTGATTAAGCGAACGGTTGAGGGTAATGACCGCAAGGATATTGTATAAAATAGTCACCAGCGCCAAGTACAGCGACGCGGCAACTAGACCGGCATCCCCAAAGGCATTGATACAATAGGCCAGCCCAATAATCCCCATATTGGAACGAAATCCGCCCTGCACTACCACCCCGCGATCTTCTCGCTTGGGCACTAGCCACGCCGCCAATAACTCCAGCATCAAATAAACTAATATGGTGGCAATTAAACCAAAAGCCACCAGTGGAACATTGGCTGTATCTGAAATATGAGTCTGACTAATACTTAAAAATAACAGTGCCGGTAAGGTAACGTTAAAAACCAGCTTTGAACCCACGTCGATAAAATTATCGTTAATCAGGCCAATACGCTGCAGGTAAACGCCCAAGGCCAACACGGCAAAAATGGGGCCGGTGATTGAAAACGAAAATGATAGCGACTGCATAAAGGCGTGCATGAAAAGCGCTCTTTGACATTCAAGAGTGAAGGGGAATTTTCACCCCCAGCTTAACACGCGTAACGCGGACCACGGCTAAAATCCCGCCGAATCAAAGCAGTAAAACTAAAAAAGAAGGGGCAACGCTTTTGCGGCCCCTTCAAGGTCCTTTCCCAAGGAAAATTTCAAACCCACATTAGTGACTAATCATCCAAGGCCTTTGCGAGGGAAACACTTTACTACCGTCTGGCAAATAGATGGCTTGCTGACGCAGACTGCTGCGGTCTGGATGCGTGTACTCATTACACGCACAGCCTTTTTTCGCCGCCGCATGCGCGCGCCTTTGCGCCAAGTCTTCCCTAGAATCAACACTGGACACTATTGGTTGGTGAACTGCATTTTCATTTCGCGTCATCGCTTTACGTTTTGCGGGTGACATGGCTAACACTTCTGGCGGAATCATAATTACCCGCGCACTGAGCTTTCCGCACTGGGGGCAGGCACAAGGCTGCGCGGCCTGATCCATACTGGCTAAATCGTGAAACAAGCCGTGATCACGGCACTTGTAATCGTAAACTGGCATCGCCTATCTCCAATAACATTAAATTACTTGCCCGCGCCGCTTTATAGCGCTAACACGTTTTTATACGGGCAAGCTTACCCTCTACCCTCGTCGACAAACCTACAAATCCGGCGACAGCGGAACATCTACCGTGCTATCCACCACCTTGGTAGGTCCATCGGCATTTGGCTGCATATCAAAGTCGAATATGTCGGTGGGTAGCCATAGCGTTGCACAGGCATTAGGTATGTCGACCACCCCGCTAATATGGCCCTGAACAGGCGCGACCCCGAGAATCGTGTACGCCTGCGCTCGGCTATAGCCAAACTTGGTCATGTATTCGATGGCATTCAAACACGCCTGGCGATACGCAATATGGACATCCAAGTAATGTTGCTTGCCGCCTTCATCCACCGAAATACCCTCAAAAATCAGGTAATCGTCGTACTTAGGTGTAATCGGGCTAGGTTTGAAGATAGGATTTTTAATACCGTATTTTTTGATACCGTCTTTAATAAGATTCACCCGCAGATGAATCCAACCGGCCATCTCAATAGCACCACAAAACGTAATTTCTCCATCGCCCTGACTAAAGTGAAGGTCACCCACACTCAGCCCTGCATCTTTCACATATACGGGGAAGTACACTTTGGCACCGCGAGATAAATCCTTAATGTCGCAGTTACCACCGTGCTCGCGTGGCGGTACAGTACGCGCACCTTCAGCTGCAGCTGTTTTAGCCGCGTCACCGGTCATACGACCCATATGGGCAGTATCTGCATAAGGTAGCGTCGCTAGGGCAGGCACGCGATCAGGATCAGTATCATACAAACCTTTTTCGCGGGTATTCCATTCATCCAGCATCTCTCTTGATGGTAAACAGCCAATCAAGCCGGGATGAATCAAACCCGCAAATTCGACATTTGGCACATGACGAGACTTGGTAAACATACCATTAAAATCCCAAATCGACTTTTGCGCTTCCGGGAAATGTTCTGTTAAAAAGCCCCCGCCATTTTGCTTAGAGAAAAAACCATTAAATCCCCACTGACTTTCCTCAAAGGTGCCTATATCAAGTATATCTACCACCAATAAATCGCCCGGTTCAGCGCCTTCAACGCCTACTGGGCCAGACAGGAAATGCACCTTGCTTAAATCAACATCGCGAACGTCGTCTGCCGAATCATTGTTTGTGATCTGTCCACCGGTCCAATCTACGCATTCAATTTTAAAATCATCACCGGGTTTAACCATCGACACCATGGGTATATCTGGATGCCAACGGTTATGAATCATATCGTTGTCGTACGCCGATTTACTCAAATCAACTTTGATGATTGTTTCAGCCATCGTTTTTCTCCGGATCAGTCATAGAAAGTTCGAGACAACATCACGAGCTGCTTATTGTTATATCTTGCCTAGAGCCTGATATGACTAAACACTGTGATTGCCAAGGCCTTACTATCGGCAATCATCATCAATACCGGTATTAGTTAATTGCCCGTAGGGCTACGTTAAATGACGTAACATCCCGAATACTATCCTTACCTAAAAACATAAAATAATCGCAAGCCTATGTATTTGCTATAAATTTTATATTTACAATACACAGTCATCACGCCCCAATATCTTATATTCATCGGCAACTTGCGCAGATTTAAACCCTAATCTACTTTTCAAACACGCTTATGAATATTTTTTTAGATAATTTATCTGGTTCAGGAATCATTCAGGGAAACGAGAATAATATTACGATCAACTTGACATGGGAGCGTGCTGGTAAGAAGGAACTCTAATGCAAGGAATTAGTGTTGTAGTGGTAACTAATAAAATCGATACATTTACTATTTACGCAATTACTTATAGTTATGGAGTTAAACATGAAAGCATCCAACTTAATCAATGCGCTTATTATTTCCTGTATAGCCAACGCTTCTATGGCCGCAGATTTAAGCAAAAGTACATCTCAAACCAAAATTTCATCTTCATCATCTCTTAAAGTCAATCAAGCATTCTTAAACGACGTAAAAGCTCAAGCCAAAATAAAAGGTAAATTAAGTGATTCACAAATCAGTGCATTACTTAGCAATCTTTCCTCCATGAATTACACTCAAATTGATGGCCTAGTAAAAGGGCCATCATCGCACTTAAGTAATTTAATCGGCAGCTCGCAGGGATCAGCAGTCTCTAGCTCAGCAAATTCAGCAAGCCAACAAGCCGTTTCCCAGCAGGGAGTAAATGCATCAGCTGGTAGCAATAACGCAATGGCGTCATCCATCAACACTCAAATGACAAGCAAAGGCGGCATAGTTAGTAACAAAGGTGCCCAGGTTTCTGCGTGCGAGGGCCAAGCCTGTGAAGTAAGTGCCGGCGGAAATGCGAATGATACCGAAGCCAAAACAGGCAAAGGCAAAAATGGCGAAGAAACTTATCAGTACCCTGACGGCAGTGTAAGAATTCATTACCCCAACGGGTCTGACGAAGTTGTAGATAAAAAAGGCGACACCTATACCAAAAATGCTGGTGATGGCTTCTACAGAAAATCCACACCAAACCCTGAAGGACACTCTTCTTCCGGCGTGATCACCCTAAATGATGTTAAAGGTGTAGAAGCTCGGAAGGGATCTAAAGGTGGACCAATCGACGATAACACCTCAACAGGTGCAGGTGGCACCACAACCAGCCGCACAACCGCAGCCGGAACGCCCATAGAGATCCAAACACAAACCGTAGTTGACCTTGTCCAGGTGCGTGAAGTTATCCGGATCGCAGCGGAAAAGTTTGGCGGCCCCGTCGTAAAATAATTTTATTTTGCAAGCCAGGGCAGCGCAACATGCTGCCCTCAACCACGTCCGCAATGAATTTGTAAGGCCAACCGAACAACACCTCGTCACTAACGTGTTGCCGCCTATGACATCCACAGCAAAATACATATCTTGTCACACCGATAGATAAGCTTTAATTTTGTCGGTATCCACTTCTTCACGTAGGTTTTCGTGAATAAAATTTCCTTTATCAATAACAATAATTCGATCCGCAACATTCATGGTAAAGCTCAAAACTTGCTCAGAAACGATAATGGTGATGTCACGTAATTTCTTAATTTCATTAAGCACA
>JAGPVP010000044.1 GCA_018066965.1 Zhongshania sp.
ACCGCCGGACGTGGCGCCGCCAACATGGGCGAGAATAACACCAAAAAAGCGATCACCAATGTAGAAGGCAAATATGGCGTTACGATTTACTGCCTCTTCTGCGATAAGGCGTCCACCCGCACCGTATGATTTTATTTTGTGGTCGCCAGTACCCGTTTTGCCACCGACTTGAATTGGCTTGCCGCTAGCATCAAGAAATAAACCTTTTAAGCGCCTCGCGGTGCCATTTTCTACAACGCCGGCCAAGGCATTGCGCACAGTTTGGCTAATCTCACTTGATAAGACTCGCTCACCGACAGGTGGCGCACGTTCAAACACGGTTTCATAAGGCGTACCTTCGGCAAATTGCATACGGTCAATTTGTCGGAACGGCACTCTCACACCATCATTAACCAATATCCCCATTAGCTCGGCCAAGGCCAAAGGCCGATCAGCGGACGCACCCAAAGCGGTAGCGTAAGAAGCGACTAAACTGCCAAAGGGATAAGCCATGCGCTTCCATTGATGATGTATCGCAACAAAGGCATCACGCTCTAAAAGAATACGGATGCTGCGATCCTGCGCGCGTTGTTTGCGCGATTTGGTCAACCAAGAATAAGCGTCTTGACGCACCGCAGCACTCGCCTCAACTATGGCGCTGTGAGAGGTATTGTCGTTTTCCAATAAGTATCTAACCAACCACAATTCAAGCGGATGCACGCGTGAAAGATACGCACGGTCATTGCTGTCAAAGCGCTCTGGGTCATACTGCTTATACAATTTATCGACATCGGCTTTGGCGAGTTCAACAGGACTCAAACGCATAGCCAAAAATGTATTCAGGGCCGCCACATCAGCCTCTGGCCGAACCGAGCGGAACGCCATGGCTAAGCGACCAGGAAACGGCTTGGAACGACTAGCAAGGCGCTCCATTATGCTCTGCGCATCCAACTGCTTGTATTGATTGTAAAACTGATTGAGATAAATATTACCTTCAAGATCGGCAAAGCGATAAAGATAATCCTGTCGGCGCGGTTCACCACGGTCGAGTAGAACTTCACGAGCGCCTGGAATTTCCATGGTGTAGTAGCGCGCAACGTCACGCATCATTCGCACGAACACCAAATTCACTGAGCGATATAACGCGTCGGCAACCGTCAGCGTGCGCGAGTTATCTAATTTGTCGAAATTACCGAATTTATGCATGCCGCCGCCGGTGAAAAAAGACTCACTGGGATTAGCGGAGTAAGTTCGCTGCATTGCGGCATTCAGCAAGGCCATTAATTCAATTTTGGGATTAGCTATTAATTGATCTAAGGTCCAGCGGCGCAGAGGATCTTCAGCGACCTTGCGAGCAAACAATAAATCCGTTGACGAAAGCTCGCGATACTTGAAATACACCTTCTCGATAATATCAAGATAGGAAATCAGCGTTCGTAATTTAGCGGTGGAACCCAGGTCTAATTTAGAACCGGTATTCATATCAAACGGCATATTCAAGTTGTCAGTTTGAACACGCAGCACATTGCCACTGGGGGTGCGCTCATAGAGCAGCACGCTGTAACTTAAGGCACTTAGCTGACCTTCCCGCAACAAACGATCTCCAAGCAGACCGGAACCCTTTGCGTACTCAAAATTGGTTGCTTGTTTTAGCAAGCTCTCAACCTTGGCTTGGGTTTCCCCTGCAATGGTGGTATTCACTTTTAGGTCTAATCGATCCAAGGTGTAAAGACTATTCACCCCTAGGCGCGTCAATAACTCATTGCGCACATTATTAATTGCCTTTCTTTCGACAAAACTTGCTGGCGGTAAGGTTTCACGCCCCACAAACGTAAGCGCTTGTGACATGGCCGCATCTCGTAAGGCATCGCCAAAAATGCCGTTTTTCGCCAACACACGCAGATATGATGTGGTCAACTGGTCGAGCGCATCACGCCCCTCCAGCAAATAATATGATGGCCGGCGTTGCGATAACAATAAGCTCAAAGCTGCCTTGTATACCCTCGCCTTTTCATTAATACCAACGACGTCATTTGGTGAGTTCAAAACATAGTTGGCATAGTTAAAATCGATGCCATACCACTGTTTTAAGCCATCACCAACGCCGTGAATCTCACCGTAGCCGGCACGGCCGGAAAGTGGCGTTGAGTTCAAATAGTCAAGGACGATGGTCTTTCTGGCGTCGCGGCTGCTCTTGTCTGAGTGGTAATACCGAACACTGGCAGAGATAAGCTGGCGCAGTTTTTCTTTGTGATCGGACGTAAGCCCACGGGGAGAATAGCGATACTTTTCCATTTGGGTCGCAAGGGTACTTCCGCCTGGCCCAGACTCGCCGGGATGAAGTAAACGCAGGAAAGCCGCCTGTGTCAGCCGATCCCACTCCACCACGGGGTTTTTGGTGGGGCTTTTTTCAACCAGCAATTCGCGGTTCTCGATAAACAACAGCGACTTTAATAACAGCTGTGGAATTTCTGCATAGCTGCGATAGTAATTTTGCGGTTCGCGGGCCGAAAAAAGCGCCGCACCGCTGTCGCCAACAATAGTGAGTCCGGTCTGTGGCGGGGTTTGATACGGCGGGTTTCCACCCCAGCGACTATATTGCATTAACGGCTCAGAGAAGCGTGACTGCTTACTGATTACAAAACCATTTTGCTGCAGGCGACCGCTAAAGTCGGATAAGCGCGTATAGCCGTTCTGGATGTTGTAGGGGCCGTGACTAGGAAAGGCAATCGAGTCAGACGGGCCATCCTTGATCTTATAGTCGAGACTGGCCCCAAATTTTGTGAAGTAATGAGACTGGAAATAAGACGTATTATATTCAAACGCCACCAGCCCAATTAACGCCACAAAAATTAGTAAGACTGTTAATAAAAAGTACTTTTTAACGCGCTTCCAAGTAATCACAATAGTAAAGCTAAACCCCGTCGAATACCGCGAACCACTATAACGCAGTTAATGATTCAAGTGCCAAAAACGACCACATTTTACGCCGCAATTTGGAGCAGCAGCATAATCTAGGTGCAAGATATTCGATAGAGCTGGCGCGACTATATTTATTATCCTTAAACTCGCCTAAAACCGCAGCCCATATGTCGCCGAGGACCGCAATCAACTATTTAGCCAACAAAGCCTGCTGTTCCTGATAATCGTTCTCGATAGCCTCATCAAGGCTTTTCAACAAGCCCGCACGCATTTTCAATTTCGTTGCCAAATGCGCCGCCATATTCAGACCAGCCAAACGCTGCGCTTCGCTCTGAGCTGCTGCCATTAATTCATCTGCGGCCACTATTTTGTCTAGCAAACCACCGGTCACCGCCTCCGCTGGTGAGAACATTCTTGCGGTACCGACTGCGCTCTGGAAATACGATGGGACTAGCCGTGCACGCGGTAGTTCAACACCAAAATGATGCATTGTCATTCCGATTTGCACTTCATTCAAACCAAGCTGAAAAGGCCCATCCACCCCAATCCGAACGTCACACGCCATTAGTAAAAAACAGCCTTGCGCAATGGCATGGCCAGTACAAACGCCCAGCACCGGTGTCGGAAACGCAAGGAGACGCCTACACAGGGTAGACCCGGCCTTCACCATTTCGACACCCGCCGCCGCATCCGTCTGAAAAACCTTTAAATCAAAACCCGCAGAAAAAATACCGGGCTGGCCAACAATCATCACCACAGCCTGATCTTGCTCAGCGCGATCAAGTGCGGCGTCGATGGCCGCAATGTGGTCGGGAGACATGGCATTGACCTTGCCATTACGCATACTAATCGTCGCTATTTTTCCGTCTAGCTGGTAATCCACTAAATCACTCATACTTACCTCGTCTTATTGCTAAAAACATTATTGCTTACACGTGCCCAAAAGGCCTATTTAGAACCCATCATCTGATTGCATAGCCCATAAGTGCGCGGCTACCAAAGCCCGCCACGGTGACAACTGGGCCAACCATTGCTCGGTTTCGTCCGCCGATATTTTTTGCTCTCGACCCAGCAGAGTTTGCAAACTTCGTCTTACGGCGACATCGCCGTGAAGCGAGCCATCTAAATAGCCAAAGCCTCGCAGCAGAGCGTAATTTACCGTCCACGGACCTATGCCGCGAATACTGAGCAATGAAGTACGAATGACTTCTGCAGACGCTGCATTTACTCGCGCGCCGCTGTCAGGTGGCGGTAAATCTAAGGTTTGATTTTGTATCGCCGACGCCAGTGCGATTAAACAGCTCGCTTTGCCAAGCGACAAGCCCACACTGCGAAGCTGATCTACATTCGCACTCGCGACTGCCGCGATATTTGGATGACAAAGAAGTCCGCTGGAATGGGGTATACCTAGTAATTGAATAAACCGACGCCGGATTGATACCGCCGCACTCACGCTAATCTGTTGACCCGTTACCGCCCAGCAAAGTGCCTCGAAGGGGTTTACTGAGAGCGGGACACGCAAGCCTTTATTCCTGCCAACAAGACCCGCTAGCTCTTTGTGGCCGGCGATGTGTTTTTCAAAATTATCTAGATCTTGATGCAAACCAAGTATGTGACCACTGAGAAACGCTAAACGCGACAGCCATAATTTATGACACGCCGCACTCAGCTCACCCTCTTCCGTATCGACGCTTAGTATTACGTGTGCTGTGTTAGTGGGCAGGGTATTAGCGGAAAACCGAATACACAGGCAGGCGGGTAATCCATCCCACAACAAGGCTTTGTCCACACCCTGTTCAAAAGCAGTGTCTGACAACCCCTTAGCTGCGGTATAAACCCGTTCAGAAACTGCTTCCGCGTCGCGGCCATGAAAGGCCAATACGTCAGCAACGCAGAAGTCAGATGGCAGGGTTAAATCTATACTTAGCGTTACCCAAGATCGCTTGGCCGGCATCGTCTATACGCTCCTGAAGATATCGCTTGTATTAAATACCGGATAATACAGTGATCGCTAAGCTAACACCTGCCAAGGATTAGACTAACTACAAAAAGCGCTTGCGGTACTCGGCAAACTGCTGCTTTAAGCCCTCTTCCGTTAAGCCAAATTGCTCCAAGGTATATTCATGGCTGGGGCGACTATCGCGACGATTATCCTCTTGGTGCTTTTCCATTGCCGCACGCGCGGTATCAGTCAGGTCCATGCCGATAAAATCATACACTTTTTTAACCGACGACAACGGATCAGCAACGGTATCTTTGTACCATACATCTAAAAATGCCTGCGGCTGCTCGTCTCTGGTTTTCAGGGTGTGCAAGGTGCCGCGTGCGTATTTGGCCGCCCATTGTTCGCCCACCACTTTGCCGTCGACATTATCGCTGCACATAATCCACAGGTTGTAATTCATACTCGCCGCAGAGGGAATGGTTTGTAGTGGATCGCGGTGAGTCTGCACAATTTTGGCGTCAGGAAACTCATTCAATAAGGTTTTAATATGATGAATATGATGCGGCGTTTTTAATAACCAGCGCTCCGCGACTTGGCCGCTGCGTTTTTTCTGCCACTGCAAACACTGCAACAAACGCTTTAGATAATGATAGGCCGGTGCATTGTCATTCTCATCATTCCACTTACCGTAACTAGGCACATTGCAGAAGGCATCTGGCACGGTGCTGTAAAAGCTGTGCTCGAGAAGCAATATATCTTCGTCTGCAGCGACCGGGTCCATGGGATGAATTGCGGCTAATTCTGGATTAGCCGCTAGCATGCCAGCCACCTCCGCCTCCGCCGACGTAATACGAGCGTCCTTACCGCTAAAATCCCAATCTAATTCTGGCGCAGGGTTGCGCACTTCATACCAGAGCGGCGCATAAAAACGGGTATCTGCGGCGAGTATACGGTGGAAAAAAGTGGAACCTGTGCGCTGCAATCCAATGATTACTACTGGCGAGTTTATCTCTTCGTCCAAAATTTCTGGGTGTTTGTCTATCCACGCCTCTACCCGCAAACGATTCATAAGAATATTTAAAATCCGCTGGTACTGGCCAAAGCGCCCGCCGGGGTTTAAATCAGCTTCCTCGTTAAGCGCTTGAACAAGGACATTTAACGGCTCACGAAAAGACGCGTCACCAAAGTCCTGTAAACCCGTGGCATCCATCGCCGCCGCCAATAGCGTTTCAACGCATAAATCAACCTCAGGAATGGCAAACTCTTGGCTCTGCTCTTCTGTGCTCAAAATTCGATCTCCTTATTATTCTGTTAACGCTTTGGCTACATCAGCCAACTTCACGACCTTGCAGCGCGGATGCACAATACGGTCAGCGCCGATCCAACGAAATGCCATAGTGCCTTCTTTGTGGCCGGTAGTATCAAGCCAATTTTTACAGGCTGGGTCTTGCGCGGAAACGACAATGCTTACACCACCATCTGCGCGATAATGCGCTGTGTGCTTGTTTACGTGAACCTGCACATAGCGATATTCCAAGGACTCCATCCAGTAATTATTTAGCTGGAAATTCCAGTTATCACAGTGCGGTATATCGTCTACTTCAATCAACAGCGCTTCGTCATCGGCTAAGTTAAAGTAGCTGTGGTAATAATAAATATTGGGATCACCGCCCAGCTTTTGACAATATTCCTGATCAGCCGGTGGCAAGGTATTGGGGTGTTCTTTAAAGCCTTTTGCCCAATCAGCAAACAAGGTCGCCGTACCTTTAACAAAGGCGGCGGTATTAGCTAAATCAACTTTTAACTTGTCGCCCCTTAAAGCGGCAGGTTTTACATTACCCGCATCTAGGCGGGCAATTTTTAAGTCTGCAAATATTTCGGTATTTCTATCTAAGTAAGTCTCACGGACTAAAACGGCGATGGTGTCATCGGTAATTTTTAGCCAGTTTCCTGAGTGTGGTGTCTGCGACAGAATCACATCAATAGTGCCGTCTGGATTCACCTCTAAACCGCTATGAGTATCCAGCGCCCCCACCGAACGCATATTGCCGTCTTCTTCTTCGTAGCCACCGGCAATCGCGATAAACCCTAGGTAAGCAACGGTGCCGCGAGTACCGCTGATACGATAGCTATGTTTACCGTTGATTTCGGCGCGCAAATAATAATTATCGGGATTATCTGCACCGATTTTTGCGGTCTCATGTGAGGGGCGATAAAAGCTGGGGAAATCGCGATCGCTGCACTCCATAAACATATCGAGTGCAATGCGCGTTAAACGAGTGAGGTAGCGCCAGCCCTCGGCGCGACTCAAGTCATCAGAGGGCGCCTCTGGACGAATAATTTGCTGACCGGCGGCCTTAAGCTCATCACAAAATGCCTCCCAAGCGTCAATATCAACGACGGGGGTCTGGGTATCTGCTGCCATTGTGATCCTCCTATTATTCTCAGTATTCTGACAGTAATAGAAACGAGCCAGCATCACCCAGATAGATGACGCCAGTTCTTAGGAGAAAATCCTTACATACCTACCAATCAAAGGTCGTTGCGCTGCCGTCACGCACCGCGTGTTGCCATGCTAGGCCATCAACCAGCTCACCGTCCTCATTAAGGGCCGGATAAGCTAGGCCGCTTTCTCGACAGTATTCACTGAGCTTTGGCTGCGCCCATTCAAACAATGTTCGATGGTAAGCCTGATCGTCGAGGCGACGCTCAGAGTACAAGCCCGCCAACTGCCGTTGACGCTCGGCTTCAGCCAAAATAATGCCCGCGGCCACCGACACATTAAACGACTGCACCATACCGCGCATGGGAATAGTGATGTGCATATCGGCCAATTCACAGCCCGCCGCGCTCACACCCAGCTTTTCTGCACCCAGTAAAATAACCGTAGGACGAGTGTAGTCTGCCTCCCGAAAATCCACGGAATCATCCGCCAAATGAGTAGCCAGTACTTGATAGCCCTTGGCCTTCAATGGCCTTAGCGCTGCGCTTACATCAGGCTGACGCTGCACTGATACCCAGCTGTGCGATCCCATCGCGGTACCTTTAAATGCCTTGTAATCCTTATCCGGCATCGCGCAATACATCGTGCCAATACCCGCCGCATCAGCGGTGCGAACAATCGCCGAAAGATTTCGCACTTTGTGAACATTGTCGGTCACAATAGTTAGATCTGGCTGGCGGCACTCAAGTACCTGACGCAGGCGTTGAAAGCGTGCTGCTGTCATGCAGGTGGCCTCTACAAATAAAAAAGCCGTCTAGTTTACTGCAGACATGCGCTCAGACAAAACCTAGACCACGGTCTTAAACAGCGTCGATTACCGCCATGGTCAGACGCGATACGCATACCGTTTTATCCGCGTCATCGGCGATACGAATTTCCCATACCTGGGTGCGACGCCCCACATGAACCGCCCGCGCCACCCCTGTTACCAAACCTGAGCGAACAGAGCGAATATGATTGGCATTAATATCTAAACCTACACAGGCCATACCAACATCGCAGGCCAAATTTGCCGCAAAGCTGCCTAAGCTCTCAGCCAGCACCACTGAGGCACCGCCATGTAAAATTCCCATGGGTTGATGGGTACGCTTATCTACCGGCATGGTGCCAACCACATAATCCGGGCCAATTTCAGTAATCAACAAGCCCAAGGTATCGCCGATGGTATTTTTCATCATGGCATTTGCTTGGCTTAAATCGAAGCTTTGTTTCCAGATTGTCATGGCGCAATTTCTCGCATGTAGAGTGTGTGACATAGTGTTAAATAGACCAGCGCTGAAGCTTACCTAGCTCAGTAAAAAGATCCACTGGAAATTAAAGTTTACTCTGCTAACATGGAGGGATAATAGCTACTTATAACATCAGAGGAAATCCCCCATGTCTGCGATCCCAAGAACCGTCTACGAAGAAGAACATGAGCTGTTTCGCAGCTCGGTAAGAAAATTTCTAGAAACCGAAGCCGCGCCCTACCACGCTCAGTGGGAAAAAGACGGTCAGGTGGATCGCGCTTTATGGTTAAAAGCCGGCGAGCAAGGCTTTCTCTCTCCCAGCGTTAAAGAAGAATACGGCGGTGTCGGGGTAGATTTTCGCTATAACGCGATTGTTGACGAAGAATGCGGTCGCTCTGGCTTTACCGGCATTGGCTGGGGTTTGCACTCAGATATCGCCGTACCTTACGTAGAACGCTACGGCAGCGAAGAGCAAAAGCAAAAGTATTTACCCAAGTGCGTGTCTGGTGAAATCGTGATGGCCATTGCCATGACTGAACCCGCCGCCGGTTCAGATCTGCAGGGCATCAAAACCACCGCTGTTAAAGATGGCGACGACTATATTATTAACGGCTCCAAAACCTTTATTACCAATGGCCAACACGCCGACTTAGTGATTGTGGTTGCCAAAACCGACCCCGCTGCCGGTGCAAAAGGTATCAGCCTGTTTTTGATGGAAGCTGGCACCCCCGGTTTCGACAAAGGCAAAAACCTTGAAAAAATAGGCTTAAAAGCGCAGGACACCTCTGAGCTATTCTTCCAAGACGTTCGTCTCTCCAAAGATCAGCTGCTGGGCGAAGAAGGCATGGGCTTCATCTACATGATGCAAGACCTTCCCCAAGAGCGCTTAAACGTCTCCATTATTGCCATTGCCAACGCTGAATCCATTCTTGAGCAAACCGTTGCCTATGTAAAAGAACGCAACGCCTTTGGTAAAGCCATCGCCACCTTCCAAAACACCCAATTTAAATTGGCTGAGCTGGAAACCCAAGTGAGCGTGGCACGCGTCTTTTTAGATCGCTGCCTAGAGCTGCATGTAGAGCATAAGTTTGATTCGGTGATGGCCGCCAAAGCCAAATTGATGACCACCGACCTGCAGTGCAAAGTCATCGACGAATGCCTGCAGTTACACGGCGGCTACGGCTTTATGTGGGAATACCCTGTTGCGCGTGCGTTTGCAGACTCACGCGTACAGCGCATTTATGCGGGAACTAATGAGGTGATGAAATTGATTATCGGCCGCGATTTACTTAAGTAAAGACTGAGCAAAACAACAAGGGGCTGCGGCCCCTTTTTTCGTTAATGCATATTTGAAACGTAAATTTACTTCATTGCTGGCCAAGTAATAGCAGTGGCCGTCAATCGCCGCTAGTAGCAGACTTACAGGAAATAAAAGCCACTGAGGCTCTTGTGGGATGTCACTAATTTGAGATTGAAAGCTGTGACCACGAATGACGCCACTGACCTAACTTGAAGGCATAACCCAATCAAACTCCATTTGCCGCGCCGTGCGGGTTGCCAATTGAATGCTATGCAAGCGCGCCACCAAGTACAGGCTCATATCGATACTGGCAGAAATTCCGCCCGAGCTAACAATTGCGCCACTGTCTACCCAGCGGGTTTCTTCGCACACCTGCAGACTTGGAAAGCACCGCCGAAGATCAGAAACATCCTCCCAGTGGGTAGTCACTTTTTGATCACTAACAACACCGGCAGCGGCTAACAAGAAAATTCCAGTACACACCGATGCAACTAGGCTGGCCTGAGCCGCTTGCTCGCTTATCCAAGACAGCACCTCGCTCTTGGTCATTTCTTGATCATGTACCCCGCCAACGACTATGAGCACATCGACTTGGGGATGGTTTGCAAAATAGTAACTGGGCAAAACCGTAAAGCCGCCGCGGGCACGCACCGGACCATCATTTTCTGACACTAAAAAAGCATTGAAAGGCTGATCAGCACTCATTCTAGACGCCGTCGAGAACACCTCAAAAGGGCCAGCAAAATCCAAAACCTCGGCATTGTCATAAAGATAGATGCCAATATTCATCGCTCCACCCCTCTATTGCGCTGTTAACTCTGACTGTAATACCGCTCGTGAATATTTCGGCAATAACCATGAAGATTTTCATAGCGCCTGGCAATGGCGTTAAAGTCATTTACCACATCCGCCAAAATGAACTGCGCCAAAAACCCAAACACACAAGCGTCCAGCACACTCGGGGTCTCATTCATGAAGTAAGTTTTACTGTCCAACAAAATCGAAAGGCTGTCTAAGGTATACATAAATATTTGCTGAATTTCAGGTTCAGAATGCCGGCCCAAGCCCTGCTTAAAAATCGCCGAGCGGACATTTCGACGCACCAACGCCGCTACCAAGCGATTCATAGGAAACGGCAATGAGCCGAAAAATGCCTGCTTGGTCAACGACCAAGTTTGATCACTGATCCAGCGTGAATACAGCAAACACCAATAAAAATTCTCATCCAGCGATTTGGCAATTAAATATGCTTGAGCACGCTGCTCAGGGCTCAAATCCGAACTCATGGTGACGCCCGGTTTGGCATTCAGATAATCGAGAATAAATGCCGAGTCTGAAATGGTTTTACCCTCTTCGACGATATACGGCAGCTTGCCCTTTGGCGCGGTACGCAAATTGGATGTGGTCGATGTTCGCTCAAACTCTAAACCTGCCATTCGCAGGTACACATCAATTTTCAATACGAAGGGACTGGCATCTACCAAACCAAATGCTTCACCAAATCCATATAAGGTAATCATGACGCCTCCTTGGCTAATCACCCAATCTAACTAAACTTTTACGATCAAGGCCCGTTTAACATAATCCGCGTTGCCAACTGAATTTCTCGTAAAAATCCGGTTAACGCCGCTATTAAAAAACACATCGCAAAAACAAATAATGATGCCACCGCCACACTGCTATTCCAGCCCATGACGGCGCTTAAAAACAGCATCGCAATCACCACACACACTAGCAAGGCACTGGTGGTACTAAAACCTATGGCGCGATGCACCACCCGCGCGCGGCGGGTGAGCATGGCTAATTCATCCCGAATCACCATGCTGCGCTCTTCACTTACCGTCTCTAGCCGATGATGCAGATTACGGCTGCGATCAATAATCCTCGCTAAACGATTAGTAAGTACATTTAAAATGCCGCCAATACCCGCCAGCAAGAATACCGGTGCAACCGCTTGCTGGATAGCATGGGTAATGGTGACAACTTCTATATCAACTGCCATTTTGTTCCTTAAGTCGCTGCTTAAAATACTGCTTATAAATAAACAAAAACTTGTTCGCCTTCACACTCTACCTTAAAGGTTTTAAGTGCCTGCGGCGGCTTGCCCAACGCGATCAATTTATGGGTCCAACCCGGCATTGGCATACCAATAAAGGCATTCGTCCAATCGATATTCTCACCAGTCAACAAGTTAAAACTTGAGCCGTGAAAAGGACAGGTCACTGCGCCATCGCACACCTTGCCCTTGGCCAGTGGCAAACCCCAATGCGGGCAGCGATTCTCTACCGCGCAGACTTGCCCATTAACCCGAGTCAGCAATACTTTATTGCCGTTGATAGTTTTACTCAATAAGGTGTCGTTTTGAATATCATCGAGATTTGCTGCAAAGATCTTATCCATAATTGCCCCAGTAATTTTCTCGTTATATATCGTGTTTACTTACACTCTCATCCGCTTTGTGAAGACAGCAAGGGCAGCGAGGTTTTACTCACTGGCGACTTCATCACAAAGCTTGAGTGTACGCCGGTAACGCCGTCTATTCGAGTGATCTTATTGAGTAACAGCGCCTGAAAACCATCCATATCGGCAACAATCACTTTCAGCAAATAATCCGCCGACTGCCCCGTGATTAAATGGCACTCCAAGACCTCTGGATAGTCACCTATATGACGCTCAAAATTTTCAAAGCGCTCCGGCGTGTGCCTGTCCATGCTAATTTGAATAAACGCCATTAAATTCAAACCCAGCGCGCGGGCATTGAGTAAAGCGCGATAAGCCCCGATCAGCCCTGCTTCCTCCAATCGCCTCACCCGCCGTAAACACGGCGATGGCGACAGACCAATGCGGTCTGCCAAGTCTTGGTTACTTAAGCGACCATCGTCCTGTAGGGCTTCTAGAATTCGTCTATCATAGCCGTCTAAGTTCATTTAAATTTCAACCATGCAGATATTAAAGGCATAATATGCCATTAAATATAAATTATAAGCAATAAAAAACCATATAAAGCCAAATTTAAGCCAAACTTCGCAATCTTATGCCAGCCCCACCCGCCTATACTGGGAACCGTGGAGTTACCGCTCCACTACCTTTGTCGAAACGACCGCAACACCCCGCGATCAGGACGCACAAAAGCAGCAACTTTTATAAAAAGGGACACACAGACACACGGTAAAACGCCCGGCACCCCGGGCCCTACCCTCAACCACACAATTAAAGACTAAGGAAAATCAGATCATGGGCGAGTTCAACCACAGTAAATATCGGCCCACGCCGGTCATCGCCATCCCAGACCGTCAGTGGCCCAACAACGCTATCGAGCAAACACCGCAGTGGTGCTCAGTCGATTTACGCGACGGCAATCAGGCTTTGGTTGAGCCCATGAACGTGCAGCAAAAACTGCGGATGTGGGACCTATTAGTCAAACTCGGCTTCACCCAAATTGAAGTGGGTTTTCCCGCCGCCTCACAGCCGGACTTCGACTTTGTTCGCGAACTGATTAACGGCAATCGCATTCCCGACAACGTCACCATTCAAGTGCTGACCCAGGCCCGTGAGGAATTGATTGCCCGCAGCTATGAATCACTGAAAGGCGCGAAAAATGCCATTGTGCACGTATACAACTCCACCAGCCCAGTACAGCGCGAACGGGTGTTCGGCCTAGACAAACAAGGCATTGTCGACATTGCCGTGCAAGGCGCTAAATGGGTGAAAGAGTACGCAGCTCGTCAGCCAGAAACCAACTGGTCTTTCCAATATTCACCAGAGAGTTTTAGCAGCACCGAAATTGAGTTTGCAGTAGAAATTAGCGACGCCGTCATTGCCGAATGGCGCGACAGCGGCAACCCCATCATTATTAATCTGCCCGCAACCGTAGAGTGCGCTAGCCCCAATGTATTTGCAGACCAAGTAGAGTGGTTCTGCCGTAATACTCGCTACCGCAAAGACATCACCGTGTCTGTGCATACCCACAATGATCGCGGCTGCGGTGTCGCCGCTGGCGAACTGGCGGTAATGGCAGGCGCAGATCGGGTTGAAGGTACCTTGCTGGGTAATGGCGAACGCACCGGCAATATGGACATTGTCACCATGGCGATGAATCTTTACAGCCAAGGCGTAGACCCCGGTCTGAATCTGGCAGATATGGATGAAATCATTGCCGTGGTAGAACACTGCACCGCCATTCCACTGCACCCTCGTCACCCTTACGCAGGCGAACTGGTCTTTACGGCGTTTTCGGGCAGTCACCAAGACGCTATTCGGAAATGCTTGAGCAAGCAGCAGGATGATGAGCACTGGCAGGTCGCCTATCTGCCGATTGACCCCGCTGATTTGGGACGCAGCTACGAGGCGGTTATTCGCATCAATAGCCAGTCCGGTAAAGGCGGCGTTAGCTGGGTATTAGAAAACGACTACGGCCTACAACTGCCGCGCTGGCTGCAAATAGATGCCAGCCGCATGGTGCAAGCACGGGCGGAAGAAATTTCTGGCGAGGTCACGTCGGCGCAAATATGGGAGCTGTTCGACGCCCATTATCTGCAGGCAAACCAGCATATTCGTATTCAGAATTTTTCAGTCAGTCAGGATAATTCTGAAAATGGTGGTCAAGACGTACTTAGCCTGAGCTTTAAAGACCAACATGGCAGCACCACACTAAACGGTCATGGCGACGGCGCCATTAGCGCCCTGGTCGATGCATGGCAAAACGAATATGGCGACAAGATTGAAATACTGGACTACCGCGAACACGCGCTAGGTACAGGTACAGACTCACAGGCTATCGCCTACGTGCACCTGTCAATCAACAACCAACGTTATATTGGCATCGCCAAACATCGCGACGTTATCTCGGCATCACTGCAAGCGGTGCTAAATGCCTCGGCGCAAGCGGCTGCGAGTAATGTTGAAGCAGAGCGAATAGCAAGCTAATTGCTAACCACAAAAAAGGCCGCGCTGACGTGATTCAGCGCGGCCTTTTTTTCGTTCAAAACTCTTGATGTAGTCAACTATTTTAATACTTACACAGCGCCCTCTTTTTTGGGTACTGACTAATATGGCCGACTAGTTTTATTCTGCCCACGCTCTCTACTGGTGTGGCACTCCTTCCATTTGTGCTTTTTACAGTACGATTTACTCACACCAAAGCAACAAGAACACCCAGCTCGCACAGACATAACACCCCACACAACATTGACATTTCCGCCACTTAATATACTGTATATACATACAGCAATATTCTGCTGGCCAATTTTTAGCGGTACCATGAAAAATCACTCCCTTAAGCAATTACTCGATGAGCGCAAGCTCTGGCGAGGCCAGCAACTCCGCCCTAGGGCGGCGGCAGGAGATCGCATTTGCACGGGGTTTAGCGCCTTAGATACGGCCCTACACGCCGGTGGTTGGCCCGCTAGCGGCTCGACCGAGCTGTTGGGGGAGTATGGTATTGGTGAGCTATGGCTGCTGATGCCCGCCTTGCGGGAACATCTTTCCGATCGCGCTATGGCGTGGTTAAACCCACCATATTTACCCTATGCTCCAGCCTTGGCTGAACAGGGGCTGCCGGCAAATAAACTATTATTAGTAAGGCCTAAAACCTTAGCTGATCAGCTCTGGGCCACTGAAGAATTGTTGCGCAGCGGAGCCTATGCCGCCGTTTTAAGCTGGTTTAGCAAGGCCAATCTCAATGATCGGCAATTGCGGCGCCTGCATATTGCCGCGCAGGAAGGCCACTGCTGGCATATTCATTTTCGCCCCGCCGACCTCGTCCAGCAAATATCCCCAGCACCGCTACGCCTTAAATTAAGTGCCGCAAACCAAGCCCTGCAGATTCATATTATTAAGCAGCAAGGTGGCCATGCCGGACAACAGATACGACTGGAACGTCCCAGCGCGCTGTATTTGCAGCAAACCGCCGCCACCAGCTGGCCGGTATATAGTGCCCAGCAAGAGCCACAAATCCAGCGCCAAACCCTACGTAAAATTAGCCTGCTAGCCAAAACCAATAGCTCGGCGATATTTGCATCGCAAGACGACGTCAGTCACACCATAGCCAGTGGCAAAGAGCAGTCGCACTAATGTTATGGCTATGCCTTAGGCTTCCGGCGCTGCCATTAGAGGCCATCAGTGAAAACCATTCGGCGACCACGCTGGCGCTAATACATAACAACATCATCGTGATGGCGAATAGCGCAGCTCAGCAAGCGGGGATCGCAGCGGGTATGTCGGTGGCTACCGCGATGAGCTTATGCAGCACCCTTGAGCTTCGTTCTCGCGACTTACAGCGTGAGCAACAGCATTTACAAAATATTGCGCTGTGGGCTTATCGTTTTAGCGGCGATGTCTGCCTTTGCCCACCCAATGCGGTATTGCTGGAACTCAGCGCTTCGCTGCGTTTATTTAAAAATTTAGCGCGCTTGTATCATAAATTTATTAGTGCCTTTCGTCGCCGTGGGCTTAGCGTAAAACTGGGTATTGCCCACACGCCATTGGCCGCAGAATTACTCAGCCACCAGCATCTAAACCCCGTCAATTTAGTCAATGCGGCCGGCCAACTACAACAAGCCGTCTTACAAGATGCGCTGCGTGCCCTATCTATTCGACTATTGCCTCTAGCCCCAAAAAACCTGAGAACATTACAGGAAATGGGTATGCACACCCTCGGCCATATCCAAGCCCTGCCCCGCTCTGCCCTTGAGCGTCGTTTCGGTAAGGACATTGCCACTGTACTTGCCAAACTGCAGGGTGAACAAACTGATATTCGTCCTAAATTTAGCCCCCCAGAGACCTTTAACAGCCAGCGCCATTTTGATGGTGGCCTACATAGCAAGCAGCAATTACGCTTTCCCATCTCGGCCCTACTCAGCGAACTAGAACATTATCTTCGCCTGCGGCAATGCTTAAATCGTAATTTAGAATGGGAATGTCATTACCTAGACGGCAACAGAGAAGTGTGGTCTTTAGACCTGAGTCATCGCCACTTTGACCGTCGCAGTCTTATAGATCTAGTCATGCTGCGCCTAGAAAATTTAAGCTTACAAGGTGCGGTAGAAACCTTAAGTCTGTACTGCGAAAAATTTATTAGTAATGAGCAGCACAACGAACAGTTATTCGATATTGCCAGTAACAGTAAGCAGCAGGAAAAAGCCGCTCAGGTTTTAGATAAGCTTAGACTTAGATTAGGCCCACACCGCTGCCATCAATTTAATTTACAAGATGCTCATCTGCCCGAACTAAATTGGGTGCTCCGTGACGCTCATAAGCCAAGCCATAAGAAACCGAGTTTAAACTCTACCGCGCAATCTGCAGAGCCAAACTCGGCAATGCTAAAAGCCAATAATTTACTGCGGCCAAATTGGCTATGCCACCCGCCTGAAGCCATTAGCGAGACCGCCGAAGGTCTATTTTGGCAAGGCGAATTACATTTACTACAAGGTCCAGAACGCTTTGATGGCCAATGGTGGCAACAGCGCCAAACCCGCGACTACTATATTGCCCGTCATCAGCACGGGGCGCTGTGCTGGGTGTTTAAAGATTGCCTGAGCCGGCGCTGGTATTTACACGGCTTTTTCGGGTAGCGTCATGCCTAAGACAATGCCTACAACAGCGTCTTACGCCGAGCTTCACTGTCTAAGTAATTTCAGTTTTTTGCGCGGCGCATCCCATCCTCAAGAACTGGTCGCTACCGCTGCCGAGCTGGGCTATAACGCCATTGCGATTACCGACGAGTGCTCGCTGTCTGGCATTGTGCGCGCCTACCGCGCGAGCAAAGAGCATGGCATTAAATTAATTTGCGGCGCTGAATTTATTCTCGACGAAGGCATTCATCTAGTCTTGCTTGCGCCAGTCAGACAAGCGTATACCGAGCTGTGCTCACTGATCAGTCGCGCCCGCCTGCACAGCAGCAAGGGCAACTACCAATTAAATTTAGGCGACTTACGTCGCTATAGTCAGCACTGTTTTGCGATTTGGATTAACCCCGACAAAACCGAAAATCACGCGATGGAATTAAAACAGTATTTTGCCGATCGACTGTGGTTAGGTATTAGCTTTCACGGCCAACAACAGGCCGAGCCTTACTATTTTAAACGCTACCACATAGCACGTCGCCACAGCATAAATATGGTTGCCTGCGGCAATGTGCATATGCACTGTCGCCAACGCAAGCCATTACAGGATGTTCTCAGCGCCATTCGACTTAACACCTCCGTTCATGCCCTTGGCAGCCAAATACAGGCCAATAGCGAGCGCTACCTTAAACCGCTGCCACTATTACAGCGGGACTACCCCGCCAACTTGCTCAAGGAAAGCGTCGCCATTGCCGAGCGCTGCACGTTTAATTTGGCTGAGCTGCGCTATCAGTATCCTAATGAAGTTGTACCCAAAAATAAAAATGCCAGTGAATTTCTCCGAGACATCACTCTGCACGGCGCTCAGCGACGCTGGCCAAAAGCCGTTCCAGAACTGGTTAAAAGCTTACTCGACAAAGAACTGGCACTGATTGCCGAACTAAAATACGAGCATTATTTTTTAACGGTTTACGATATTGTCCAGTTCGCCCGCAATCAAGGCATTCTCTGCCAAGGCCGAGGCTCAGCCGCCAATTCTGCGGTGTGTTACTGCCTATTTATTACCGAGGTTGACCCATCGCGGGGGCAATTATTATTCGAGCGCTTTATTTCCCGTGAGCGCGACGAGCCACCAGATATCGATGTCGATTTTGAGCACGAACGCCGCGAAGAAGTGATTCAATATATTTATAAAAAATACGGCCGCCAGCACGCCGCCCTCGCCGCGACTATTATTAGTTATCGGCGCCGCAGTGCGGTGCGCGATGTTGGTAAAGCCCTAGGTTTGGACGATTATTTACTGCAAAAGCTATCACGCAATATGGCCTGGTGGGACGACAAAGGCACCTTCATTCAGCGTTTAAAAGAAACGCAATTCGACACCGACAGCATTCCTATTCAGCAATTTATGAGCCTGCTGACTGAGATTCGTGGTTTTCCCCGCCACTTGTCTCAGCACGTCGGCGGCTTTGTAATTACCCGCGACCCCATCGCCAGCTTGGTGCCGATAGAAAATGCCGCCATGCCCGAGCGCACCATTATTCAATGGGACAAGGAAGACCTAGAAGCGCTGGGCATGATGAAAATTGATGTACTGGCTTTGGGTATGCTCAGCGCCCTGCGAAAAAGTCTTGGCTATATCAACGCTGCTGGCAGTCATATTCAGCACCTCAGCGAAATTCCTGCCGAAGACCCCGCCACCTATCAAATGCTATGCAAGGCTGACAGCGTGGGTGTCTTCCAAGTTGAGTCCCGCGCCCAAATGAGCATGCTGCCCCGCCTGCAACCTCGCACGTTTTACGATTTAGTTATTCAAATTGCGATTGTTAGGCCCGGCCCAATTCAAGGCGGCATGGTGCATCCGTTTTTACAACGGCGGCAGGGTTTAGAAAAAGCCGAGTATGAAAATGACGCCATTGCCCGAGTATTAAAACGGACTCTGGGTGTACCAGTTTTTCAAGAACAGGTTATTCAGCTTGCCATGGTTGCCGCTGGCTTTAGTGGTGGTGAAGCCGACCAATTGCGACGAGCGATGGCGAGCTGGGGCAAAAATGGTGATTTAATTAGATTTCGAGACAAATTAGTCAACGGCATGCGGGAGCGCGGCTATAGCGAAGACTTTGCCGAGCGCCTGTTTAGCCAAATGAAGGGCTTTGGCGCCTACGGCTTTCCCGAATCCCACTCCGCCAGTTTTGCCCTACTGGCCTATGCCTCGGCGTGGTTTAAATGCCACTACCCCGCCGCGTTTTATTGCGGCTTATTGAATAGTCAGCCCATGGGCTTTTACTCACCGTCACAACTTATACAAGATGCCAAGCGTCACAACATTGAGGTGCGGCCCATCTGCATTAATCACAGTAGCTGGGATCATTGTTTAGAGAATGACGTTGAAAGCGACACCAACACACCCGCGCTGCGCTTAGGACTGCGTTTGATCAAAGGCTTTACCAAAAGCTGCGCAGAACAACTTTGTCATATCCGGCAAGACGCGCTATTCCACAGCATTGACAACTTTTGTAGCCGGCTCAGTATTGCCGCGCAATATCGGCAACAACTGGTACAGGCTGATGCCTTCCACTGTTTCAATTTGCACCGCTACCAAAGTCTGTGGGAAATCAGTGCATGGCAAGCCCCCTCTCCTTTAGGCAATCTACATCCAGCGCAAGCCGAGGCCATTCAACTCGCCCCGCCCATAGAAACCGAGGAAGTACTTAGTGACTATCGTCACACTGGACTCAGCTTACGCCGCCACCCCATGGCCTTGCTGCGCAGCCATAAAGTCTTAAAAAATTGTGTTAGCGCAGAAGGCTTAAAAGAAATTAATGACGGCCGGTTTATTCGTCTTTGCGGTGTAGTCAGCTGCCGTCAGCGACCGGGCAGCGCCTCCGGCGTGATGTTTGTCACCCTAGAAGACGAGACCGGCAATAGCAATATTATTGTCTGGCCAGCAGTACAAGAGCGCTGCCAAAAAGCCTTATTGCAAGGCCGCATTCTTATGATTAAAGGTAGTGTACAAAAAGCCGCCGCGGGCCATGCTGCCCCAGTAATTCATGTCGTGGCCTTTAGTATTGAAAGCCAAGACCACCTAATGAGTATTGACACCACATCCCATGACTTTCATTAACACCCGCCTCAGTCCCTCTTAAAGATAACAGCTTAAAACGATAATAATTTAGCAAGTTCGCTTTGCTTATTCGACGCATAGCTAAACCGAATTTTAGTTAACTCAACAAACAAGCATTAATACACTGAATCTAGTCTTCCTGTTAAAATAGGCGATACTACATAGTGTAATTGATATTTTGAGGCTGTCGGTTTGACCCAGAAACCCGTAAAAGTAAGAACGCCGCAAGCAGAGCGCACCGCCACTATGCGCCAGCGACTCTCTGAGGCTGCATTTGAAGTGATTAAAGAAGTGGGCTATGCCAATTTCCGTACATCTGCGGTTTCAAAAGCCGCCGGTGTTTCTCAGGGTGCACAGCTCCATCACTTCCCGACCAAAGACTCGCTCACCACCGCCGCAATGGAATACGCCTACGAGCGTGCCCATGGCAATTTTTTAAAAAATATCAGTGGGTTTTCTGCTAGCGACGATCCTTTAGATGCGGTAATTCAAGACGCCGAAGATTTTTTTATGTCAGACCATTTTATGGTCGCATTAGATATATTAATGGCCGGCGGCAAGAACACCGAACTCAGAGATGAGCAAGTCCGACTTGCGGTGGCAAGCCGCGCGTCTGTTGAAGAAAGCTGGGTAAAAAAACTAATTGAACTGGGCTGGCAAAAAGACGACGCTGAAATGATTCTCAGCATGACTTTTTGTCTAGTTAGGGGCTTCGCCATCAAACTGCTGATTAGCCACAGCCTCAGTGATTTATCGCCGATGATGACGCAATGGAAAAGTATGGTCGCACTACTTAAGGCGAACCACTAAATAATAATTCTGCTTTGTTGATTCAATCCAAATCGCCCCTGCTGATGCACTCAACAGGGGCGATTTTGTTTAGACGCTAACGCCTGTTAGCAAAGGCCGTATTTCTTCTAAAATAGCCGGATCATCAATCGTTGCCGGTACTTTAACATCTTCGCCATTGGCTATTTTTTGCAGAGTGGCGCGCAAGATTTTACCGGATCGAGTTTTAGGTAAACGTTTAACTACCCGCGCCTGCTTAAAAAATGCCACCGGCCCAATATGTTCTCGGACCAGCGCAACGACCTCTTGAATAATAGTTTCTTCGCTGCGCTCCACACCAGCATTGAGAACCAATAAGCCGATAGGAATCTGCCCCTTCATATCGTCGTTAATACCGAACACCGCGCACTCAGCCACGTCTTTGTGAGCGCTAAGTACCTCTTCCATCTGCCCTGTAGATAAACGATGCCCCGCCACGTTTATCACATCATCGGTGCGGCTCATGATGTGGACATAGTCTTCGCTGTCGATAAAACCCGCATCGCCGGCGTTGTAGTAACCGGGGTACTCAGAAAGGTATTTATCGATAAAGCCCTGGTCGTTATTCCACAAGCTTGGCAAGGTGCCCGGCGGTAAAGGTAGGCGCACCGCTAAGGCGCCCATTGTACCGGCGCCCACCGTATGCCCCGCTTCATCTAGCACGACCACATCGAAACCCGGCACGGCCTTACCAGATGATCCGTACTTAACCGGAAACAAACCTAAGCCCGCGCAGTTTGCCACCGCAGGCCAACCCAATTCTGTTTGCCACCAGTGATCTATCACCGGAATATCTAATTGGCGCTCAGCCCACTGAATGGTATCGGGGTCTGCCCGCTCGCCGGCCAAAAACAATTGCTGCAAGCTAGAAAGATCAAAGTCCTTGGGGCCAAGTCCATTAGGGTCTTGCTGTTTAATAGCACGAATTGCCGTCGGCGCGGTGAACATGGCCTTCACTTTATGACGTTCGATTAAGCGCCAATATGACAAAGCGTCCGGTGTACCGACCGGCTTGCCTTCAAACATAATTGCCGTCGCGCCACGAATAAGCGGGCCATAAACAATATAGGAATGCCCTACCACCCAACCAATATCAGAGGCCGCCCAGAACACATCACCGGGATTGATGCCGTAGATATTCTCTAAGCTCCAATTCATTGCCACCATGTGGCCGCCGTTGTCGCGAATAACGCCTTTTGGATTACCCGTCGTGCCAGAGGTATAAATAATGTACAGCGGATCGGTAGCTGATAGCGGCACACACTCGACAGCCTGACCACCGGCCTCGGTTTCTACCCAGTCTAAATCGCGGCCTTCTTGCATTGCGGCAAGCAATTGCGGACGCTGCAAAATTACACATTTGCGTGGCTTGTTTTGCGCCCGCTCTATCGCTTCGTCTAACAATGGCTTATAGGCCACCAAACGGCCAGGCTCTATGCCGCAGGATGCCGAAATCACGACCTTGGGTTTGCAGTCATCAATACGTGACGCTAATTCCGCCGCCGCAAAACCACCAAACACCACCGAGTGAACTGCGCCGATACGCGCACAGGCCTGCATCGCAATAGCAGCTTCTGGCACCATGGGCATATATATTACAACCCTATCGCCTTTCTCAACGCCCATAGAACGCAGGGCGCCAGCAAAGCGCGACACCCGATCAAGTAGCGCTTTATAAGACCAGTGCTCTACCGTGTCAGTAACGGGACTATCGTAAATAATCGCGGTCTGTTCGCCTCGGCCAGCGGCCACGTGACGATCCAAACTATTAAAGCAGGTGTTGCATACACCGTCGCTGAACCAGCTATACAGGGGAGCTTTACTGTCATCTAAGGTAATCTCAGGTTTGCTAAACCAGTCTATGCCGTCAGCAGCCTTTGCCCACAGGCCAATATTCTCATCGTGATTCATTATTATCTCCCAGCCGAGTATCCGCCAATCTAAACACTATATGAAATCAAGTGCCAATGAACCAATCCCAGAAATATCCAACGACATTTTATCTCCGGGTTTTACGTACTCTAATGGCACCAAAGAGCCCGATAAAATAATGTCGCCTTTACTTAAGCTGATACCGTATTCACCAAGGGTATTAGCCAGCCACGCCACGCAGGTAAGCGGATTGCCCAAAGCTTCTGCGCCGGTGCCAAAACTTAGCTTTTCACCATTTTTCCACACCTGCATTTCACAATTAATTAAATCCACTTTTTTGGGATCAATCGCGGCGGCAGAGTTAACGGCGAAATAACCGCAGGAGGCATTGTCTGCCACAGTGTCTTGGATTTTAATCTTCCAATCAGCAATACGAGAATCAACAATTTCAAAACACGGCATCACCGCTTCTGTTGCTGCCAATACGTCCGCCTCGGTAACTCCCGGCCCTTTAAGGTCACTACTCAGCAGGAAGGCGATTTCACCTTCGGCGCGTGGTGCAATCATATCGCTTAAAGACAACTCACCGTCGCAGACCATTTTGTCGGTCAGAAAACCAAAATCGGGCTGCCGCACATTGAGCATAGATTGCACAGCGTTACTTGTAACACCGATTTTCTTGCCAATGAGTTTCTCGCCATCGGCCTCGCGCATCGCCAACATATTCAACGATATGCGATAGGCGTCATCAATACTGATATCAGGATACCGCGTGGTCAAAGGCGATACCGCCTTAACATCGCGTAGTGAACGATATAACTCGGTACTAATATCCTGCAGTTGCTGCTGATTCATACTTGCTATTCCAATGCATGTTTATAAAACGACTTACAAAATAATACTGATCTTAGCCTGTGGCCTTAAGCCATCTAAGGCGAGCGAACAGGTTTTTTTACAGATCTTTAATTGACCATCAAGGTCCACCAGTTCGTATAAATAGCAGCCCATAAACATATCCGTGCTGCCATTTTTAGACCGGTAAATAACAAATGACGCGCTCACAGATATTCGGCCATTTTCAAGACTGTCATTAACAATAATATTGCTAACCACGTGCTGAACTTTTGAACGTGGAAACTCTGCATGACAGGTTTTTTTCTCTAGCCGAGTTACCCGTTCATTCATCCGGCCACGGTTATCTGCAATGTAGTAAAGGTGCTTGGTAGGGTCCGCTTCGGCTGCGGGTACATCCGTCGGCGGCACATAGTAGCTGGCATCTTCTGTATACAGCGCCAACCAATCTTGCAGACGCCAATCATCCAAACTCTTTGCTTCTTCATTGAGCAACTTTTGGATACGGAAGTATTGAAACATTTCTTGCAAATCAGACTCGCTAGCCATCGCTTACTTCTCCTCTAATTCGCTGATACGACGATTCCACTCACGCCAGAATGCGCGCATCTGTAACTCGTCATCAAATGAGGGAACTGCCGCTTTCATACCCTTAGAAATATCATTCCACGGTGCATTGGCGGCGGACTTAAATCCGTTCTGGCATTGCTCTAAAGCCTCGACATCGTCTGGCGTAGCAAAACCACCGGGGCCTATAAATTCAAGGAAGTTAGATAGGCGATATTCGCGTCGCCAATCACTTTCACCTACCACGCCCATTGCAAAGCCATTGACCATCATTGAGTTTGGTGAGGTTGGGTAAAATGTGCGTACCGTAATCGCCATAATGTCGTTGACGACCAAGTTCGGGAAAATGATCATATTGCGGTTTTTAGTTGCGATCTTCTCAGCGGTTTCGGCACCAACACGCCCCACCAACTCATCGTAAACCTGATCTATTTCTTTCTTACCGTCTTCTCCCCACATAGGTATCCACTGCGCTACCGGACGCCCCCACGGCGCGCTGTATTCGATAACAGCGTGTCCATTCCCTAGATCATAGCCTTTGCCGGCAAGGCGAGTCGCCGTTAAACCGCCATTGGTATTCATTAAATAATCTAGGTAGGTAGCGTGAGTGGATTCTGCGTGATAGCCATCAACACTGTTTTCAACCAATAACTTCCAATTGGCTTGAATAGAGTATTCTTGAGTACCACCAATAATTTCCATGCCCTCAGAAGACTGCGCGGCAACTACATCCAAATATTCTTTGGAGCCAGCCAAGTAATCTTCAAGGGGCTCTACGTCTTTATTAAAGCAAATAAAGTAAAACCCAGCGTACTGTTCCATTCTTGGCACGGGACGCAGATTAGAATCTTCGCTTTCTTTAAAGTCTTTGCTATAGGAATTTTCGCCAGAAAGGTGGGCTAGCTCGCCGGTATTTTTAAATACCCAGCCGTGGTACATACACTGAAAGGTTTTGGCCTTGCCGCGCTTCTCTCTACACACGGTAGAGCCGCGATGAGGACACACATTAAACAAGGCGCGAATCACATTGTCGCGACCGCGAACAAATAGAATATTCTGATCTGCCACCGTGCGCGCCACAAATGCACTGGCTTCCTTCAGTTCTGATTCATGACCCAAGTACAACCAGCAATTTTGAAATATTAAATCGCGTTCTTTCTCGAACACTTCCTGACTGGTAAACGTTTCACGCGCAACTTTAAAGCGCCCGCCGTCCCGATCATCGATAATATAAGGAGTTTCCACGTCAACCACCTCACGCTTTTGGATTTAAGGAATTAATTTTTATTTTCACACTACAAAATGATATAGCTCTAACTCAGCGTCATCATCATCCACAATGCCACCGTTTAAATTGTTAACAGATCCTACCAGCGTTTCACTGACCCTATCTGTTTCTGGATCACCGGCGGTTAAATAACGCCACATACGCTCGAACACACCAATCTTGACCTGCCGGTCACGGATTTCGTCGTCAGACAACACGCCTGCCTCAGGTATAAAGTTGGCGCTGCGCACGCTTAACTCTAGCCGCGCCGAATCTTCTAAAAACCACGCATAAGACACCGCTTCTTCTATCGACTCGCCTACCACTACCGAACCGTTACCCCGCATGACCAAGGCCGTTGCCGAGCCCATCATATCCGCGAGGGATTGCGCACGATCATCGTCACGCAACAATCTAGGATCAGCCCATAGCGGTATATTGTTTTCAAAATACGCACTCAAGCCATGCCGACAAGTCGGTGTTAAACCTTGCGTAGATAGCGCCATTACCGCCGGCGACATAATGCGACACACGGCTTTAATTTCTGGGCGACGCTGGTAAATCGCTTGATGAATTCTCACCTCGCCCAGCACGCCATCGGGCAAAGGCCCCCTTACCGAAACTGAGGTATTCGTTTCTCCCGCGGCAATGGTGCCCATCGGCTGGGGAGCGCACACCAAAAACTGCTCGTCATCCACTCTTACACTGCAGTGACCAAAGGCGTGTACCAATCCAGCGCGACCCAATGCTCTGGCCCCCATACGCAGCTTGATGTGTTGCGTGTTTATTGCTGTTTGCGTCATGTTTTCCACGTGTCAGTTATTTATTATTTACTCGCGTGACTCGTCTAATCCCAGCCTTAAGCTAAGCCGCGAAACTTATTCTCAGCCCGTCGCGCTTACAGCCTCAGCGGCAGCATTTTCCTTGGCCATTGTTAAGGCCAAATCTTCAATCATATCTTCTTGGCCGCCAACCGTGCCGCGACGCCCTAGTTCAACAAGAATATCTCTTGCTGACACGCCATAGCGCTGCTCTGCGCGTTTTGCAAAAAGCAGAAACGAGCTATATACACCCGCATAACCAAGAGTGAGCGCGTCACGATCAATACGTATTGGGCTATCCATCATGGGTACGACGAGGTCCTCAGCTACATCCATGATTTTGTATAAATCTATGCCGGTTTTCATGCCCATACGATGTAAAACCGCGACCAACACTTCTAGCGGGGTATTGCCTGCCCCAGCCCCAAGTCCAGCCACAGAGCCGTCAATCCGCGCAGCGCCCGCGTTAATGGCGGCAACCGAGTTAGCCACGCCCATCGCAAGATTGTGATGACCGTGAAAACCAATCTCGACGTTATCTGGCAGGCCATTTCTAAGCGTAGATATTTTCTCGGTGACTTCGTCTGGCAACATAAAACCCGCCGAGTCTGTGCAGTAAAGACAGTTAGCGCCGTAGCTCACCATTAGCTTTGCTTGTTCTAATAAGGCGCCTGCAGAAATCATATGCGCCATCATCAAAAAGCCAACAGTGTCTAAACCCAGCTTTGCTGAGTAGGCGATATGTTGCTGAGACACGTCAGCTTCTGTGCAATGAGTTGCGACTCTTAAGGTGCTTACGCCACAGGCCTGCGCCATGCGAATGTGGTCAACCGTACCAATTCCCGGCAATAGCAGGGCCGACACTTTTGCCTGTGTCATTTTGGGGATAACCGCATTGAGATATTCTTCGTCGCTGTGCGCCGGAAAACCATAGTTAACCGACGCGCCACCCAAGCCGTCACCGTGAGTGACTTCTATTAGCGGCATACCCGCAGCGTCTAATGCCGTTGATACCGCAACCATTTGCTCAATGGAAATCTGATGGCGTTTTGAATGCATGCCATCACGCAGGCTCATGTCATGCAATTTCACAAATTTATTTGTCATACTCTGCACCTTTCACTGGTCGGCTATTACAAGGTAGCGGCGTAAATTATTAGGCCGTAATAGCACTCGCTTCCGCGAGCTTTTGGGCAATCATTTCTGCTGTGCGCAATGCTGCCGCCGTCATGATATCGAGGTTGCCAGCATACTTAGGCAAATAATCACCCAGCCCCTCAACTTCCATATACATAGAGACGCGCTGGCCATCAAATACCGGCCCATTCACCAAGCGATAGCCCGGCACATAGCGCTGAACTTCACTTACCATTTCATGCACCGATGCGGTAATGGCGGCTTGATCAGCCTCGCCTTCAACCAAGCAGTGAATGGTGTCGCGCATAATGAGTGGCGGCTCAGCAGGGTTAATCACGATGATCGCCTTACCCTGTTTCGCACCGCCTACCTTCTCCACCGCGCTAGCGGTAGTACGGGTAAATTCATCAATATTGGCGCGAGTACCCGGACCAATTGAACGCGAAGATACCGTCGCAATAATTTCTCCGTAACTAACCGCTTGCACCCGCGATACCGCCGCCACCATCGGAATAGTCGCTTGACCACCGCAAGTGACCATATTGACGTTTTGAATATTGCCTTGGCTCAAGGCGTTTAAATTAACGGGAGGAATACAATAAGGACCAATTGCCGCAGGTGTGAGATCGATCATCGTCACCCCAAGCTCATTTAGCTTGCGACTATTTTCAGCGTGAACATAGGCAGAGGTCGCATCGAAGGCGAGAGTAATACCATCTGCTTTAATAAATGGCAGCACGCCATCCACGCCCTCTGCACTGACTTTAATGCCCATTTCTGCAGCGCGTTTTAGACCGTCGGACTCGGGGTCTATACCCACCATCCACACCGGCTCAACCCACTCGGAACGCAGCATTTTTATCAACAAATCAGTACCGATATTACCGGGACCAATAATGACTGCTTTCAGCTTCTTATTCATATTTCACCTATGATTAATCCTAGAATATTGAGAGATCAATATTTAAAGAATCAAAAAACTTTTTACTAAGTTCGAAAATTCAGCCGGCTTTTCAACTTGAGTCCAATGCCCGCATTCACCGTATATATGTATCTGTGAATTTTTTATTAGGCGATGTGCTTTGATGGAGTTTTCCATTGGCACGATGACATCTTCTCGGCCATGAACCATCAAGGCCTTATGCTGAATTTGTGCGATTTCGTCTTCAGGTATACCCAAGCCGTCCAGCTTTTCTTGCATGGGTTCTGGGAATAACTTCTCGTAAGCTTCTTGGTAGCCGGGGCGAATACTAGCTTCATAGCGCGACTTGATAATTTCTTCGCTGACCAGATCTTGTCTATACGCAAAAATAGACATTAGGCTGCGCATTGCGTCTACCGAGGGTTTATAACCCCACACTTCACGCAGGCCATCGGTTATTTCAAAATGAATACCCGCAGCGCCCATCATTACGAATCGGTCAACACGCTCGCCGTGGCGTGCGGCCATGGCAAGACTAATTGCACCACCAAAGGAGTTACCCACAAAATGCGCTTTATCAACCTTAATCGCGTCCATGAACTGGCACATAAACCGCAACCAGTTATCTAAATTGTATTCAAAGCCGTCTGGGTTGTCGGTATAGCCAAAACCAATAACATCCGGTGCAATCACGTGAAAATCATTTTCTAAAGCTGGAATAAGCAAACGCCAATTAGCGTAAGCCGTTACACCTGGGCCTGAACCGTGTAATAAAATCACGGTGGGATTACTGCGGTCACCCGACTCTAAATAGTTCGCTTCGTAGCCGTCTGCCAATTCAACTCGTTTGCCCATTTCCGGATTCTGCGTACTCACATATCACCCCACTGTTATGAATTAGCTAAATTTAATTTTCTATTAATCTGGTTTTTGAAACCGCTTAACACGCGGATTAATGTAGAGATCTCCGTCGATCAGCTGTGTTTCAAAGCATCTTAGTGGCACCCGACACGGCATAGTCAATGCTGCCCCTGTGCGCACATCAAATGTGCCGTTATGCCAAGCGCATTCAAGAATATGGCCGCTCAATTCGCCTTCGTCATAAAACGATGCCGCGCCATGAGTGCAGCGATCTACCGCCACAAAAAATTCGCCTTCCACATTAAAAATAGCGAGGTCCATCCCACCGGGATGCTTTGCGGTGCCTATTTCGCCAACCGGCACTTCGTCTGCTTTGCAGAGAAAGGCCCAGTCATCGCTACTTGCAATTACGTCGTTCATTATTCCTTCCACACTCGTATTATTTACAGCATCGTACTGCCGCCGTTAACACTAATAACCTGACCGGTTACAAATGCGGCTGCATCGCTTGCTAAATACGCCACCATAGACGCAACTTCTTCGACTTTTGCGGCGCGGCCGACGGGAATTACGCTAAGTAATTTCTCCGCTGTTTGCGGGTCGCGCTCGACAAAATCTTTGAGCGCAGCAGTTTGTACCGCGCAAGGAGCTACCGTGTTGACAGTAATATTGTCAGCAGCAAATTCTCTTGCCAAACCTGTAGTCATACCGTGAACACCGCCTTTGGCGGCGTTATAGGCTGCATGCGCCCACAAGCCATTGCGCACAGAATCTGCACCAATATTGATGACCCGACCAAAACCCTGTTCCTTCATTTTGGGTAGCACACACCAACTACACCAAAGGGCAGTCCACAGGTTTCTGTCTACCGTTTGCATCAGGGTTTCTGGCGTGTGTTCAAGAAAGGGACGAATAATTCCGCCGCCCGCGTTATTCACCAGAATATCTACCCGCTGATATGTCGTCAGGGCAAAATCTAACAGCGCTTCTGCACCGGCCTGCGCCGACAAATCGGTGGCATAAGCCGATACCGTATAGTTAAGCGCGCTCATTTCAGCACTTAGGTCTGATAATTTCTCTTGCGATAAATCGCTGAGCACTACCGCCACACCGGTATCCGCAAGTGCGATGGCAATGGCCTTACCGATATCACTGCAAGCACCAGTTACAATGGCGACCTTGCTGGCCGTAATGTCTTTCATATCACTCATTAACATCTGGCCCCGCTATTTCACCGCGCTTACAAAATTCGGGCTTTGGCATGCCACCCCACAAATCCATGGTTTGCGCGCTGTTTTCTAACATACGCGCCTCACGTGGATCTTCTTCTGGGAACTCTTCCATGCCAAAACTGAATTCGGCAGTCATACCATCTGGATCTAAGAAATAAAGAAACACACTGCCAGATGGCATGTGACGACCGGGGCCGAAAACAATATCCACCCCCGCATTAGTTAATCTATTTCTAGCACGGCCCACATCATCAATTTCACTGACCATAAAGTTAACGTGGTGCAAACCTGGGGTGTCGCTTTTCACCATCGCAAAGCTATGATGAAAGGGATTGGGGTAGCAACGTGCCCATACTGCTTTATCGACAACAAAGTCTGACGGCAGCAAACCGAAATCCTTGTTCATTACCGCCCACGCCTCATCTAGCTTGTCGGTACGGATAACGACATGACCCAAACGTTGAATTTTTGCCAATGATTGATCCAGCGCTTGCGGTGGCTCAATCATGTTGTCGATGTACTCGAATGTAACACCTGTGACTGGCTCGAATACTCGGAAGCCCCGAGCAATATTCAAGAATCCAATTTCTGTAGCAGGGATATCCCAGCACTCATAAGCCCGCGACTGAAAGTGCGCTTTCGCCAAATCTAAGTCCGCCGAGGACGCGACCTGAAAACAGACTCTACGCAGCCCCGCCGTTTCGCTCTGATAAAGCACCAGACTCATCGCATACTGATCACAGCGCAAACCGACCTTCTCACCCTGCTGCTCTACATGTACATTTAAGCCGAGTAATCCGCTATAAAAGCCAATTGATTTTGTTATATCCCTTACATTTAACGCCACATACGCAAGGCGCTTATACATAAAGGGAAGGCTTTGTAATGGGGTGCTCATAATTCTGCCCTGCTCGTTTTCTTATCGTTAAGGTCCGAGAAGCGTTTCGATAGCAATATGTGATGCATCATTGCGCATGTATATCTCGGGCCAATAAACAAACCGTGTAAACGCATCGTAAGTTAAATAAAGAGTGGGGTCAACGGTAACTAACAAATATTATGTCGCTTTAAATAGGCCCGAATTATCGTGTAGTTTTAGACGTATTTACGGCTAAGAATGTAGCACACTTTACGCATGCTACATAATCGAGAAAGGCTCTCTTAAACAAGTTTGGAACTGAAGTCACACAGTAAAAAATCTAGCGCTTAGCTTGCAGCTAATAAATTTGCCACGTCAACTAACTCGCTTGGCTTGCTATCAAAACCCATGGGGCTAAACCAGCTACGCCCCGCCACGCTGTGTTGACGAGCATATTGCATTAGCAATACCGAAGATTCGCGTTTAAAGCCGTCACTCACATCGCATTGCGCCATCAAGCGCTCCAATGCAAAGGCCACCTTAGCAGTGTCATTTGCTGTCACCGCAGCGCGAAGGTCTATTAGCTTTTCATCGCTTAGCGACTCCGACTCAGCCAAGGCAAGCAAGCGCGTAGCACAAGCCATTAAATGGCGAGCGTTATAATCGACAAGCTCACGCTCACGACCATCCTGCGCCATCAGGGCCGCAATATGACCAATCAATAACTGGCTTTGCTCCTGCGCCATAGACTCGCTAGCGGGAATCGCCGGTAAAATAATATCTGTCATCGCACGCATCATGGTACTTAAGCGCAACTGGGATGATGGATTCATATTATGCCTCCTCAAGTAAGCAGATAAGTTGATCCACAAAGGCATAGCCCGCCGCCGTTAACCAGCTCAACAATATATCTTGGTGGCTATGTTTATTGCCGGCGGTGCGCGCCGATGTCGCCAAACAGATCACAACGCATTTATAAACGCTTAGTACTTGATAAAAATGCAGTGCTTTTTGATCCACCGCACGCCCCGTCATCTCGGTATACCGCGCGCACAATTCACTTAGCGGCATTAAGCCAGAGGCAAGCACCTCACCACTGCTGGTTTTGCCTTGATGACAGGCAATCCAGCCAAGGTCTTCGTGATAGTCGCCAATATGGGCAAGCTCCCAATCGAGAATGGTGGTGATCTTTTGGCTTTGTTCATCGAACAGGTAATTACCGGTTCGATAATCCGCATGCACAATCACTAGCTCTGAGGTCTCTGGCAGATTGTCGCGCATCCAGCGCTCCGCCAAACCCATAATCGGCACGCCTTCAATAGCGTCGTCTTGCCATGCACTGGCCCACCAATTCAACTGCCATCTCGCCGCCTGAAACCTGTCCTGATCCGGGGTCTGAAATACCTGACCATCATCAAAGTCAGGACTTATCTCGTGCATTATCTGCAGGTATTTCAAAAACTCCTTCGACAAACCTTCGCGAAAGGGCTCGCTGATTAGCGTGCCCAAGCCCGAGACATTACCCGCGTTATCGCTGGGCTTCGTCACACCACCGATGAAGCCAGTGATCAAGGCGGGCCGCCCCAAACGCTCCCCCGTTAAATCTGCCCACAGCACCGGTGGCACAGGTAATTTGTCTGCCACCGCACGCATCACGCCAAACTCTTTAGCGCGATCAGTTACCACCGCACTTTCCAATGGGTCCATACGGAGCACGCATTTTCTAACAAAGGTATCGTCGGAATAGAGATCGAAGACAAACTGCTCCTTCGAGGCCCCGCCACCCATCCGCTTAAAGCCTTCAAGTTGGGGGGCAACAACGCCCTCTTCCGCTAAAAATCCCAGCAGGATTGGCGCCATTTGCTCTGGGCTTCGTGGCTCATATACACCCTTTTCTCTCGCGCTAAAATTATTCTGCAACATGGCTTGGATACTGGGTTCAATATCCACCCCCGATGCTAGCGCCGCCGCTACACTTGACTTCATTTTTGTCACCACCTATTTATTATTTACGTATTCGATAAGGCTGTTCATCCACAGCACTTCGCAACAACCACCGCCTTTCACGCCGTCGATATGCGCAACAATGGGTGATTCAAACAAGGTAATCATCGGGTCTGGGCAAAGCGGGAAGGTTGCGTAGGCAACGCCTTGAAAGGTAGTCGTTCGGCCAGCAGAATCGTAAATAGTGGCGTGCACGGTGCGAGTTTTTAAATCGTCATTTATTTCTAAATCAATATCGACATCAACCACCTGTGCAATGTGTTGGTCTTTGTCTACAAAGCCGCGAATCAGGGTTTTACCCATCGACTCTAACTTCCAAAAATGGACACCCAGCTCTGGCCCAGCTTGAGCATGAACCCATTTCCAATGCTGGTTCAAACCCCAGTCACGAACACCCCAAGAGTGGTCGCGCTGCGCATAGCCTTGCAAGGCTATTTCACGACCGCCCACTTTAACGTAGCCAGACACCAAACCATGCTGCTCAAAGCGGTCATGCGCTATCCACTGCGGGCAACCGTCTTTATGGCTGCTGTAAGCGTAAGCCGGCTGGGTGGCAGTGAAATTATATTCAATATCGAATAGCTCAGATTTGTAGCTGATCGAGGCGGTTTCTAATAACTCACCCAGACGGAAATGCAGATTCTTAACCCGCCAATCAAAGAAGTCGGCATCCGGCGACATCGCAATGCCGTCAAATTTTTCCAGTAACGGCTCTGGCCCTATACCGGGGCCATAAAGCGTGACCGCGCTACCCGCAAGGCCTTCGCCATTAATCCAAGTATAAATAAACCCGCCAATTTGCTCTTCGGGGATTTGAATCATATACGCCATCGACTCGCGGGCCAGCGGCCCTGTTCCGAGTTTATGGCGATTATCGTGTATGGGGTCTAAAGCGCGAATATCGGTGGTTAGCGTTCTTGTCATTAGCCTTTCCCTAAATCAATTATTCTGATCACATCGTCGACGACGATGACTTAGGTCCAGAATACCAACAGGAGAATTAACAACAATGGACTGATTTCAGCTAAGCAAGATTGGCATGCACAGCCCGCCCAAAGGAACGAGCTTACACATTTATTTTAATAATCTGATTTATTGAACAGCAGCATTACCCCACCCCCCGCACCGGGCGACGAGTGGGCTACCCCTCGGAGGCCGCGCCTTTTCGGCCGAAATGAAACTGAGCTTGTTAGACGGAAGCTCACACATAGGCCTAATGTGGACTTCCCGACCATAACTAGTCATCAAGTGTGCAAAATCAACTCAACACTTTGTTCAAACAAGGTGTGCGCTTGCGTCACGAACTCTTCTTGAGCGCCTCTGGATCTTCGCGAACAACACTGATCAAGCAGAGCGCCAGAAGCAAGGTCGCGAAAACACCCGATCCCCCAGCAACGCCGGAGGGTAGAAACGCGTCACGCCCAAACACAATCAAAATCGCATTGGCGAACATAGCAACAACGCCAACCAGCGCAGTCAAGCCTCCCAATGCCTTGGCACCCCCAGCCATCTTTGCAAGACCAAAAATGAGTGCAGCAAAGCCTAGCAAGAGCTTTGCTGCGTAATAGATCATAAAGGACAAGGCTACGACGCCCCCCGCCAAAGGACCAAGTGCCTCTAGCTGACTCGCCGCTTCACGAAATGGCCCGAACAAAGTAAGACCAATACTAACTTGCACAACGTTGAGTACCGCACTGAAGGCAATGGCAGACCATCCCACATGATAGCTTTTAGCCTGCACCATCGCGGCGCCGGCAAACGCCGTTAGAATGGTGAAAAAAAAACCTCCAGCCCCCATAATAATTGCCGTGGAACGCTAAGCTGAGCGAGGTGAAGAACGGTATAAAATACCTGCGTAGCTGCCAGCGCCAACAGCAAATATGATGTGATTTGAACAGTTCGCTTATTAGTAAATTCCATGCTTGCACCCTTTGGTATTTCTATTTATGACACTTTTTCATAGTCCGACGGCGCTAGCTTACCTCAACTTCAACACAGTGCATTTGAACTTCTTAGCAGACGGAAGGTGGTACAACTCATCAAATTCCGCTTTTGGCCGGAACGGTTTTTGATAGCTTTGTTACATGCCACTTGCTAAACCTTGATACACATTGTAATACATTGCTATACAAAGGTGACATTATGAAGACCGAAATGCTAAGTACACGCATAGACAGCAATACCAAGTTAGCCTTCACTAGCGTGTGCGAGGACATGGGCATTAGTCCCTCCCAATCTATAAAGCTATTTGCAAAGGCCGTAGTGAATTATGGCGGAATACCTTTTGAGCTCAAGGTTAAACAGCCTAACGAACTTACCGCTGCGGCTATAGCCGAGCTTGAAACTGGCAAGGCCAGCACCGCTAAAGATGTTGAGGCGCTATTTACTGATTTAAACATCGGAAAGTAAGTGATGCTTGAACTTGAATATTCCACACAATTTAAAAAAGACTTTAAGAAAATAGCAAAATTGCCAATATCCGATATTGTTGAAGTTGGTCACGCGATAAAACAATTACAGTTTGGTGAAACCTTACCTGAAAAATACGTCGACCACCCACTGTCTGGTGACTGGTGACTGGTGACTGGTGACTGAAAGAATTATCGGGATTGTCACATTAAACCAGATCTAGTTTTAATTTATAAAATTGATTCCAGCTCTTTAAAGCTTGCAAGAATTGGAAGGCATAGCGAACTGTTCCGATAGCATGTAACGCCCGGCACAAGGGCAGACAAAATGGAGCGAACTTTTGTGCAAGAATGAGCAAAGCGAGTGCACAAAAAGACGCGTATTTTTGACTGTCCCAGCGACCAACGGGAGCGATTGCTGCCGTTTGTTATGTTTTACTAAAAACTTCATTCTTTCCTCCGCTTCTTAGCGTATTTGTACAACCACCAAGAAAATATTCCTGAGACTAAGAATAGACCAATAGACATATACCTATGCCAATCACCAAAACAAACGATCCCATTATTGGTGGTAATACATTCTTGAAACCACAATCTGAGCGCAACTCCAGCCATACAAATTGTAATCAACCAGGGGATCATTCGTTCGAGTTTGGACGCCTGCAAATCTCCGTTCATGCTTTAGCCTGAATTAACTGCGATAGCCATAATCTCACAAAAACAGTTGTTATAACGACTCAGGCCATATATCACTTTGGCCCCCTTGTCACGGAAGTGGCTTTTATGTTGATTGAAAAACTTCAGGGAATTCAATGATATAGCGACATCACTATTAGCGAGTGCCGGTCAAACGAAGACTACTTCCCTTTATTTCTGCCAAACATTCCTTTCCCCTGATCATATCGCGTTTTTTATAAATTTCAATGAGTTAACTAATTCGTCAGGTAGATAGTGGGAATGGCTCTACTGTTCACGAAGATTTATCGCGTGAAGCCAGCGAATATACGAGATATTTATGCACTGGCTTTTGCACCAAGATAGCCGTATTGATGATGGCGATAAGCGATTTACTTAAATGGTTTAAATTGTGATCAGAACTTCAGCGACTGACCACTAACCTGACCACTCACGCATATCAATAATGAAAAGGTGGTCAAGCTCAAGGTAATGCGCTCGCCGGAAACGACAACACAAGACCTATAGTCATCATTTTGACCAATATATGATTCAAATGCTTGACCAATTTATGAGTGACTCAACCTTAGCTAGCTCATGACCGTGACTAGTAACCACGCGTTGTATATCACAAATGAAATCAACAGAATTCCGCCTTTAAGTCGATTAAGCTGCGTCGCTTTGCTTAAACCAAAGGTCATCACTAATAACCCAACAGTCATCAGCATCATTGCTGCCCAGTCGCGGCTGATAATGTCGGCAGGAAATGAACTCATTGGGTTTATTACACCAGCAATGCCGATGACAGCCAGCAGATTGAACATATTGGAACCCACCACATTGCCAATGGCGATATCGTGCTCACCGCGACGAACGGCAATGATCGACGCCGCTAGCTCGGGGAGTGAGGTGCCAAAGGCCACAATGGTCAGGCCAATAATTAAATCACTTACTCCAAGTGCGTGAGCTACGGTAACTGCACCCCATACTAAAATACGTGAACTGATGATCAGTGCGACTAAGCCCATCACCAGCCAAAACAGCGCTTTTTTTATCGGCATCGCTTGCGCGATTAGCAACTCATCCGTTTCAGTTTCTAAGTTGTCGCCTCGGGTGCGCAGCGCCACAAATATTGTCCAGCTAACAAGCCCAATAAACCCCGCTAGCAACAAAAATGATTCAAAGCGAGTGAGTGCGCCATCCCACAATATAAAGCCGACTAAGCCACCAATGAGTGTCAGTAGTGGCAGTTCTTTGCGCACGATATTTGAGTGAACGCTGATCGGCGATATTAATGCGGTAATACCGAGAATCAGGCCAATATTAACTATGTTTGACCCAATCGCATTGCCCAGCGCGAGGTCTGGGTTGCCGTCGAACGACGCCATTGCCGAAACCACCATCTCGGGCGCCGATGTACCAAAGCCGACAACTACCATACCAATCAGTAAGCTCGGCATACCTAGATGTTTCGCAGTAGCGGCGGCGCCTTCAACAAAGCGGTCCGCGCTCCAAATTAACAGCACGAATCCACCAAGAATGGCCATTAGTGCAAGTGTCATGTCTTTGTACTACCTATGAATGAATACGGTTAAGTTAATTGGTGTGGCTGTGCAGGCGGGAAGCTAAAGTATGCCTGCTTAGACGCGCCGGCAGCATCTCATGCAGATTGAGTTGAAATCCATCTAAATTAAAAACTTTATTCAAGCTCGATTATCGCTTCAAAATTTTAATTAGCGCGAATATGCCGCGCGGAATTTACCTACGCGGCATGCAAAGCGATTAAGGAATATGCGCCAAGGATTCTCTCACTTCTGCGGCGCTTGGCCTGAGTTGTTTAAGACCTTTTTGCTCCCGCCATACACCCAGAAAATACAGGATTGGCGAGGCAATAAAGATTGACGAGCTGGTGCCAACAATAATGCCGAATAACATGGGCTTGGCAAAGCTCGACACTGCATCACCACCCGCCACTGCCATCGGCAGTATCGCCAGTAAGGTGGTTGCCGATGTAAAAAGCGTTCGCGTTAGTGTCGAGGAAATACTGTCGTTTAGAACGCATATCAGCGGAGCATTCGGATCAGCGCGCAGCCCTTCACGCACACGGTCAAACACAACCACTTTGTCGTTTATGGAATAGCCAATCAGGGCGAGCAGCGCCGCCACGGCGGTTAAATTGAACTCCAGTCCCGTTAAGGCAAAAAAGCCAATGGTTTTGGTGATGTCTAAACCAATGGTGACGATGGCCGCGGTGGCGAAATGCGATTCGTATCTAATCCACAAATACACCAGCATGCCAGCGGCGGCCAATAGCACGGCAAGTATAGAGGCGTCGGCAAAACCGCCACTAATTTTAGGGCCTACCATATCCACGCGTGGAAACGTCGCAGCAGGATCTTCGCTGAGGATGGCCGCTTTTAGCGCATCTATCTCGTTGGCATTTAATTGCTTATCGCTATTGTTTGCGGGTAGCCGCACCAGAAACTCGCCTGCATCGCCAAACTCTTGAATCGTTGCGCGATCAAAGTCATTGCTTAGCAGATTGCTGCGTAAACCCTGCACAGAGAGATGCTCCGCTTTCACATTCACCAAGGTTCCGCCAGTGAAGTCGACGCCATAATTTAGGCCTGCGCCAAAAAACAGCGCCACCGAGCCCAGCGACAATATCGCAGACAGCGCCAAGCCCATAAATCGCCCGCCTAGGAAGTTAGTATTGCGCTTGCTAAGCCGGTCCAGCATGGCAAAGCCAGAGAAAGACAGCACATCTCCTTGCCGCTTACGCATATGCCATTTAATTAATAGGCGAGTCACCGCGATAGACGTAAACATTGATGTCACTAAGCCAATGGCAATTGTCACCGCAAAGCCGCGAACAGGGCCATTGCCGAACATAAATAACAGACTCACCGCGATAAGGGTGGTGACGTTGGCGTCGACAATCGTTGCGTAGGCTTTATCAAAACCGGCGTTGATGGCGGCCATAGCGCGCTTGCCGCGTGCCGATTCCTCGCGGATGCGCTCGTTAATTAGAATATTGGCATCAACGGCCATGCCGACGGTGAGAATAATACCGGCGATACCAGGCAGAGTAAGGGTTGCGTTTAGCAGGCTTAATATGCCGAAGATCAGGCCAATGTTAATGGTCAAGCTAGAGCAGGCAATTAGCCCCCAGCCTCGGTAGATGACTGTCATAAATAGTAAGACCAACGCAGCACCGAATACGCCGGTAAACAAACCCATTTGAATCGCATCGCTGCCAAGGTCTGGGCCAACCGTTCGCTCTTCAATGACTGACAAGGGTGCTGGCAAAGCGCCTGCGCGAAGCAGCAGAGCAAGATCACTCGCTTCACTGGATGTAAAATTGCCCGTTATTTCACCGCGACCGCCACCAATAACGCCTTGTATTACCGGTGCTGTAATCACCTTGTTATCAAGAACAATTGCCAGCGGCCTACCGATGTTTTTGCGGGTCATTTCGCCAAAGAGTTTGGCGCCGACATGGTCGAGTGCAAAGGTGACTATTGGCTCGCCGGTGTTTTGATGAAAGCCTAAACTCGCGTCGCTAATATGCTCACCTTTCATGGCGACTTGTTTTTCTAAGGTATAGGCTTGCTGGTCTTGACTGCTTAGCACGGTCATTGTCGGCATTGTGCTTTGCGGGCGCGCTACCCAGTGAAATGACATTTGTGCCGTCGTGCCCAGCAGTTGCCGAATATAGCTAGGGTCACTAACACCGGGCATTTGAATCAGTACGCCATCATCTCCTTGCCGGCTAATACTAGGTTCAACCAAACCAGTTTCATTGAGCCGCCGCCGAACCACTTCGAGGCTGCGGTCTAAGGCGTCTTTGCTTATTTGCGCAATATATTCTTCCGTCAGTGTGATACTCAGGGTGCTTTCTTGCCCCGCGACTTTAAACATTCTCACCCCTTCTGGGGTTCTATTATGCTCGGTGGCCAGCGCCTTGGCCTTTTCCAAGTTTGCAGCATTGCGTAGGTTTACTTGCCAGTGTGTGCTCTCGGTCTGCGGCTTTGCATAGGCGATTTTGTTCTCTTGCAGCTGCGACAATAGCTGCTCCGCTGCGCGCTCCACCGCAGCGTTAATGAGTGGTGTGGTATCCGCGCTCATAAGCAGGTGTGAGCCGCCCTGCAAGTCTAAGCCCAGTTTTAAGGTGTTGTGCGTAAACCACGCCGGTAAGTTTTGCTGCGCCTTGGTATTTAAAAAGTTTGGGGCCGCGCTGCCCAAACCAAGCAGTATGAGCAGTAGATAAACCACCACCCGTGTATTAAAGAACTGCATAAATAATCCTTTCAAATTAATGAAATAAAAATCGAAGTACAAAAATTGAGGAGGATTATTTAAACGGGGGGGCGCGCAGCTGTGGTCGTAGATGGACTAGCGTTTGTAGTGCGGGAGCCCAACTACGTGCTAATTGTAGCAGGCCAACAAAACGCCAATTAAGTTTGAGATTGAGGAAGCCGTTCGATAATGGGGTATAGAGGCGCTGATCACTCTCATCACGTTCAAGTACCAGAGCCGAACCACTAGCACTTGAAAAAACGAAGACTTGAGCCGAATCGGCCCTATTAAAACTTTTGTCTGTATCTAACTCACCTGCCTGTAAATTAACCCCTGCGGCTAACATACCGATAAATGCAAATAGCCAAGCACGCAGGGAAGAAGCCGAGTGCTTGTGCAATTTTATCTTAATAGGTGGGCTAAACATGATGCCTAAATACAGTATCTAGAGTTAGCGGATTATTGGGGCGAATCATTCTTTAATCAAGCGCAGTTTCTAGCTATAAATTACCGAGCCTTAAATTTCACATTCGCGGTGAGTCAAGAATAGCTAACAATGAGGTGCGGCTGTGAACGCGAAACTTACGATAAATACGCTTTAAGTGATTTTCTATGGTGTATTCAGACAGCTCTAGCGCCGCCGCTATTTGTTTATTACCGTGCCCACTGCGAACTCCATCCACAACCTGACGCTCTCTGGCGGTAAGCATGCCATCTGAAAATGCTGGATCATGTGCTTTTGACTGCACTGCGACGACGGCCTGATCAATATGCATTTGACGTCGTACTAACTGGCCAATGTAATCATTTGAAGACTGCTGGAGTAAATCCTCGAGGTCTGCAGATACTTGATTTGCCGTGATATGTACCCCGCGAACACAACTCTGGCGCATTACTCCGGCAATCATATGCAGGCCCGGCGCAATACAATGGGTGGCTGCTACGATCTCTTGATAGCCAATTAAATCCATATACTGCCAGTAAGGCTCACAGCGTCGCTGCTGGTCAGAGACCTCTAACTCCCGACGCTCCAATATTCTCGCCCTTGTGCCAGAGTTCTCATCGTCACAATCATTGATGTTGCGCAGAAAAGGATCATAAGACCACAAATGACTGCTGTACTCGCTGTGCACGCGCTTTGACATACCGTGGTTATACAAAAAACTAACCGCACGCTGAGCGGGATTGGTGTCATACAAAAACACACAAAGATTACTCACCTTTGAGCGTGCTAAGACCTCTGATGCTAATCTACGAACCTCTGAGCCTAGCTCCATGTCACCTCCTGAACGCACTCACCACCGGTAATACACGCACATACTTTATTTATTGTGCTGGTGAATAATCGCGAGAATGAATCTGAAAACCTTCTTATATTTATATGTACTTAAACAAAAAAGGCGCTATGCAGTAAACACTCCATAGCGCCCAATCGCGAATTCCTTGTCGCGACTCTACAAGACCATTAAATCTTCAATACCGCCTTAATGCAGCTACCGCTGTGCTGTGCTGATACCGCTGCATTGATGTCGTTAAAATCGAAGGTTTGGCATAGCTTATCGAAGGGGAATTTACCTTCCATAAACAGATCAACCATGACCGGAATGAATTCAGACGGGATCGCATCGCCTTCACAAATTCCTTTAATTTGTACACCACACAGCAGCATATTCAAAACACCAAACTCTAAATTTGGTTTATCTGGTTTTGGTACGCCGACCAGACCAATAGTGCCCGCCGCCGCCATCGCATTATATACGGCGGTGATCGCAGACTGCAGCGCAGTGGTATCCAAGGCGTAATCAATGCCATTCGGGCTTATTTCACGCAGCTTTTCCGTTACGTCTTCGCCATTCATTGGATCGATAACGTGAGTTGCACCTAGCGACAGCGCTAATTCACGACGATTCGCGTGTGGCTCAATGACTACAATCGGATTACAACCTTGTACTACCGCACCAAGTACGGCACTCAAACCCACTGCACCGCCACCAATAACAGCCACAGCGGAACCCGCTTCGCAGGCAAATGAGCGCATCATGGTGCCCGCACCGGTTTGAATACCGCAGCCCAAGGGCCCAAGCAGCTCAAGCGGCGCGTCGTTGCGAACTTTAACGACATTATTTTCGTAAGCAATCGCGTAGTTTGCAAAAGAAGACTGCCCAAAAAAGTGACCAGAAACCCGCTCACCATCTTTGCTTAATGCACTACTGCCGTCAGCACGCATCCCGACCATATTCAGCGGTGCAAAGCTTTGGCAATAATTGATGTGTTGATGACCGCAGGGCTTACACTGCTCACAATACGTGTAGGACAATACAACGTGGTCACCCGGCTTTACCGACGTCACTTTGCTGCCGACTTTTTCGACCACACCAGAGCCTTCATGGCCAAGTACGGCGGGCAACTGCGTTGGCAGCTCTTGGTCTCGCGCAGCAATATCGGTATGACATACACCTACGCCGACAATGCGAACTAAGACTTCGTTATCACGGGGATCTTCTAATTCAATCTCTTCAATTGCAAAGTCAGCGCCAGATTCACGGGTCACGGCAGCAGTAATTTTCATATTTTTGTCCTGATAATATTTGCGTTAAATGCTCGGCATTCCGCGCAGGATTTTATTATTTACTTCCTGCAGAGCTTGCGCCGCAGGAAGTAACACTTAGAGGGGTTTTAAAACCTAGTCTAACAATGCGCAAACAGACTTTGATTCGGTGTACATCAATACACCTTCGTCACCCACTTCGCGACCAACACCTGATTCTTTAAAGCCACCAAACGGCATAGCAGCGTCGACAACAAAGTAGGTATTCAACCAGATAGTGCCAGCATGAATGCCCGCTGCCATTTTATGGCAGGTATTCATGTCTTTGCTGTAGATATTAGCCCCCAGACCAAAACGCGTTTTATTCGCCAATGAAATAGCTTCGTCCATGTCTTTAAATTTAGTCGCTGCCAATACGGGTCCAAAAATCTCTTCATTGAATACGCGCGATTCAGACGTCGCATTCGACAAAATAGTTGGCTCGATAAAGTAACCTTCGCTAGGCAAGGTTCTGCCAGCTGAGATTGCCTCTGCGCCCTCTTGTTGGCCGATATCGATGTAGCTTTGGATACGCTCTTGCTGCTTTTGATTGATAACGGGACCAATCATGGTTGTTGGATCTTGGCCGTGACCGATAGGCAGCGCCTTAGCAACTTCTGCAATCCCTGCAATGACCGTGTCGTAAATAGATTCGTGGCACAGTAGACGTGAACCAGCAAAACAGGTTTGCCCAGAGTTAAAGAAGATCGCCATTGCCGCATCGGGAATAGCACGCTCTAGATCGGCATCTGGCATGATGATGGTTGGTGACTTACCGCCGAGCTCTAAACTTACTCGGCGCATATCATTCGCCGCGGTGCGCATAATGTGTTTACCAACCGGCGTAGAGCCAGTGAAGGCAATTTTGTCGACACCGGGATGAGTAATCAGCGCCTCGCCCGCTTCTTGGCCATTACCGGTAACGATGTTGAGCACGCCCGGTGGCACACCGGCTTCTAACATCAGTTCGCCCAGACGCAATGCAGTCAAGGAGGTCACTTCAGATGGCTTTAACACCATGGTGCAGCCCGCTGCCAATGCAGAGGCTATTTTCCAAGATGCCATTGCTAATGGATAGTTCCAAGGCACAATCGCGCCGACGACACCAATGGGCTGACGCAATGTGTAGGCATGATATTGGCGACCATCGCCAGATACCGGCAGGGTTTTACCGTAAATTTTAGTACACCAGCCCGCCATGTAACGGAACACTTCAACAGAAGAAGGGATATCTACCATCATTGCTAAATGCTTGGGCTTGCCGTTGTCTAAGCTCTCTAATAGCGCCAGCTCTTCAGCGTGCTCTTCGATGGTTTGAGCAACGCGCTCTAATAATTTGCTGCGATCTATAGGGCGCATTTTGGCCCAGCCCGGAGATTCAAAGGCCGCGCGAGCCGCTTTAACTGCAGCATCAACTTCTTCTGCACCACCGGCAGCAATATTAGCAAAGGAACGGCCCGTCGCCGGGTTAATGACTTCTAGGGTTTGACCACTTTGTGCAAACTTCCAATCTGAACCAATCAGCATTTTGCCTGAAGGAATCACTGCATCTTCAATAGTATTCATAATCCGTTCCTGTTCTTATTTAATGAGTTATTAAAACTATAAATAGCTTAGGCTGAGTGCTTACCAGTATTAAGCGATCAGCGCCAAGCCGCACCTAACTTTAGTTTTGTCGCGAAAGACCGTGGCTTGCATCCAAAAACTTATCAGCATGAATATTCTCTGGGGTAATACCCAGCTTTAATACCGTGTCTGTCACGGCATCGATCATTGGCGGCGGCCCACACAAGTAAACTTGCGTTTCATTAGACAAATACTGAGCGGCAACTTGCTCGATAGCCATGTTCACAAACCCAGTGTGGCCGGTCCAGCCGCTGTCCTCTGGCTCATTTGACAGTACCGGCACAAACGTAAACGCGCCGTCCCATTTAGCGGCAATTTCCTCAATACGCTCTAAACAGTACAAGTCTTCTTGGGTACGAGCCCCAAAAAGCATAATGCACGGGCGACCCAAGGGCGATTTAGCCGCCTGTTCGAGTAAACTTACAATAGGCGCCAAACCACTACCACCACCCACACAAATAATGGGGGCCTTGCCATCGCGCAACCAGAAGTTACCCGAGGGCCCATGGACTTTCACGTTCTTACTGTCGAGCTTCCCGTCAAACAACATGCCCGTAAACTCACCGCCTGGCACTTGTCGAATAAATAGCTCAATTTCTCGGCAACCGTCTTCAGCTGGTGGCAAGGCGAAAGAATAAGAGCGTGCGGCAAGGCCTTCATCGACCTCTAATTGCACATATTGACCCGCATCAAACCAAATTGGCCTATCCAGCAAAATGGTCACTTTCTTAGTGTCGTGGGTGAGATTTTCAGTCTTAATGATCTTGCCGTCATAATCTTCCGGCGGGTGCAGCTGCTTTAACTCGAAATTTGGAATATTGAGGGTGACATCGCTTTTCAGTGCACTTTGACACGTTAATATAATGCCGCTCTGCAATTCATCGGCTTCCAAAACATACGCAAAATCAGTTAATTCTTTGATTTTACCTTCGGCCAACTTGCACTTGCAGCTACCGCAGGTCCCAACCGTGCAGCTGTGCGGCATGGCATAGCCATGGGAAAGCCCCGCTTCTAGCACTGATTGGCCAGGCTTTACCTCGAAGCTCACGCCTGCCGGTAATATTGTGACCGTCCTAGGGGAGGGTTTTAGAAAATCAAAAAGTGCCACACCTTACTCCTGACCATCAGCGCAAAAATAAGCCACTACTGATCTGCTCATTAATAATTAGGTTTATAGGGTTAATATAAGTAAGCATACTTTTTATGTCAACACGAACTGACGTAAATTCAATATAGACCAACACAGCCACCCTGCAGCGAAATTACCCTTCTTAATAAAGTAGCGGTATGTTGTAACGCCCCGTCAAAATGCACTTTGGCGAGTTGCCAGCCAACATATATTTATGCATACTATAAGCTAGCGTATAAAATTCAAACCAAGACAATTCGGGCATTACAATTCAGCGCCACGGCATTCCTCATCAATGCTAAGCCCTTGTAATACGCGCAACCTAGGACCCAGTATGAGCCAACTGATCAACTCGCAGGTTTTATTAAACTCACGCCCTAAGGGTATACCTCAGGCTGAGAATTTCACCATCGCCACCAGTCCTGTCGTTGCGCCGCAAGATGGCGAAGTGCTGATACGCAACCGCTACCTTTCAGTAGAGCCAGCCATGCGGGGCTGGATCTGTGACGCCGGCAACTATTCAGAGCCCGTCGGCATCAATACTGTCATGCGCTCGCTTGCGGTTGGCGAAATCGTCGAATCTAAAGACCCTGCCTATAAAGTCGGTCAGCATGTGTTGGGTATGTTTGGTTGGCAAGACTACGCCACCATGCCCGCATCAGCCATAGACCGTGTTATCGACACCAGCAAATTACCCATGTCTACCGCACTCGGCATTTTGGGCATTAACGGCTTGGCGGCTTACTTTGCATTACTTGAGGTTGGCCTACCCAAGGCTGGCGACACCGTACTGGTGTCCACCGCAGCCGGCTCGGTAGGTTCCTGTGTTGCGCAAATTGCCAAAATTAAGGGCTGCAAAACCATTGGCATTACTAGCAGCCCCGAAAAGGTTGAGCTTTGTATTAATGAGTTTGGCTACGACAAGGCCGTCAATTACAACTCGCCCAGCTTTGCCGAAGATCTCGCCAGCGCCTGCACCGACGGCGTAGACGTGTATTTTGACAACACCTCCGGCCGCATCAGCGATGCCGCCTTAACACTGCTCAATCAACGCGCACGTGTCGTTATTTGCGGCACCGCATCTATATCTCAATGGGACCCGATCCCACACGGCCCGCGCGTCGAACGCCACATGCTCGTCAAGCGTGCACGCATGGAAGGTTTCGTTATTTTCGATTACGCGGACCGCTATCACGAAGGTGTCAGTCAACTTAGCGAGTGGATACTCGAAGGCCGACTACACTACAGAGAAGAAATTAAACACGGCATCGAAGAAGCCCCAGATTCAATTGCCGCACTGTATCGTGGCGACAACCTTGGCAAACGCCTTATTAAATTAGCTGACTAATAGCATCGTCAACACAGAGAGATAACATCATGTTTAAAGACTCAACACTAGCTAGCAAACGCGTACTCATCACTGGCGGCGGCACTGGCCTCGGCAAAGAAATCGCGAAAGGTCTTTTAAGCTACGGCGCAGAAGTCTATATCTGTGGTCGCCGAGAATCTGTATTACAAGAGACCGTCGCTGAGCTTTCAAAAATTGGCTCAGGCAAAATTCAATACCGCGTCACCGATATTCGCGATCCCGATGCAATTGAAGCAATGGTTGCCTCTATTTGGGAAGAAGGCCCGCTAACCGGCCTGATCAACAATGCCGCCGCCAACTTTATTTCCCCCACCAAAGATCTATCGCCACGCGGCTATCAAGCCATTCGCTCTACCGTTATGGACGGCGCGTTTTACACCGTACTCGCTATTGGTAAGCGCTGGATAAAAGAAGGCATTAAAGGCTCTATCGTTAGCAACTTGGTAACTTGGGTTTGGACTGGCTCAGCCTATGTTGTACCGTCAGCCATGGCCAAAACCGCCATAGACTCAATGACTAAATCACTCGCTGTTGAATGGGGACGCTACGGCATTCGCGTTAACGCCGTTGCACCCGGCCCATTCCCAACCGAAGGCGCATGGGACAAACTCAACCCCACCGGCACATCAACCGGCGCCACTGACGCAAGCACTGTACCGATGGGCCGCTACGGCGAAATGCAAGAACTCGCCAACCTGATGACCTTCTTACAAGCTGACGGCTGTGACTACATCACCGGCCAAACCATTGGTATCGACGGCGGCCACCATCTTGCCGCACCGAGCACCTTCGCAAGCTTAGGCAGCTGGTCCGACGAAGATTGGTCGTCCGTTCGCGACTCAATTAAGTCCTCCGCTGAAAAAGAAAAATCTCAGCGTAGCGTTGGTTAAGTAAGCTACACGCCTTTATTTGGAGAAAAAAATAATGGAACTGGAATCCTTTTTATTTGAGATTCGCAATAACGTCGGGCACATCACTTTAAATCAGCCAGACCGCGGCAATCCGTTTGACGCAAGGTTCTGCCGAGAGTTTAAAGAAATTGCTAACGAGTGCGACGAGAACCCAGAAGTTCGCGCCGTACTCATTAACTCAAATGGACCGTATTTCAGTGTTGGCGGCGATCTCAAAACCTTTCTTGGTAATCGCGATGGATTACCAAGATTTATTAAGTCTGCCACCAGCGACCTCCACTCGGGTGTATCGCGCCTAGCTCGTGGTGATGCACCGGTAATACTGGCCTGCGACACGCTTGCTGCTGGCGGTGCAGTCGCACTCGTTGCCGCAGCAGATTATGCTCTACTAAGCGAAAAGGCGAGCGTTTACGCCGCATTTAGCGGTATCGGCTTTTCTTGCGACAGCGGCTCCTCGTATTTTATGCCGCGCCGCGTGGGGCAGCGCAAAGCTTTTGACTTCTATCTTAGAAATCAAAAATGGTCTGCGGAACAATGCTTGGAATACGGCCTAGCTAGCGAGATCATTCCAAGCGCGCAACTCGCCGAACACGCACTTGCACTGGCAGAAGAACTGGCACAAGGCCCAACCTATACATATGGGCAAATTAAAAACTTATTCCACTCCAGCCAAGAAAACACCCTAGAGGCACAGCTCGAGCAGGAAGCCCGCGCCCTCGCTGACTGCACCCGACGCGACGACACCTGGAATGCTGTCAACTCCGTTGCAAAAAAACAAAAACCCATTTTTAATTACAAATAAATAACAAGAGACCGAATACCATGTGGCCCTATCCCGAGATTAAAAACGTTGCGGATATCGTTCGTTACAACGCTAAAAATTATAGCGACAAACCCGGCACCATATTTTGCGATCACACGCTAAGCTGGGCAGACATTGACGAGCTATCAAACCGCATGGCCAATGGCCTTCGTGCAGAGAACGTTGACGCAAAAGATCGCGTACTCTATTTTGCGGGCAACGCAGACGATTACTTTTTAACTATCTATGCGTCAGCAAAAATTGGCGCTGCGTTCATTCCGCTAAACTGGCGCCTGAGCGTTCCTGAAATTGCAGCCATCGTTGAAGATAGCGCGCCCAAAATAGCCCTGGTAGACCTAATCTACAAAGACACTTGGGACGAAGTTCAAAGCAAGCTCCCGCAAGCTATCAAAACGATTTACATTGATCCTGCCAAAAAGACCAATAACCCATTTTGGCAATGGGCATCAAATTTTGAAAACACTGACCCGAACTATGTTTGCGAAGGTGACAGCACGGCGTGGCAAATTTACACTTCGGGCACCACCGGCGCGCCCAAAGGTGTAGAGCTAACCCACGCAGGTATAATGAATATGCGCCTGTGTGAGCATTTCGAGCCCGCCTACACCTGGGGAGAAACTGATCGCTACTTATTTTGCGTCCCCAGCTTTCACCTTCTCGGACTCGGGCTGTCCATGCAGGCCATGTACAACGGCGCCTGCGTCTTAATAGCGCCGCAATTTGACCCCGAAAAAGTTCTGACACTTATAAATACCCACAAACCAACACTAATGGGCTTGGCGCCAGTAATGATCCAATTCTTACTGGATCACCCCAACGCGGCTACCACTGACTTCAGTGGAATACGCGAGATTCTATATGCCGGTTCGCCCATTTCCAAAGGGCTACTCAAGCGTGCAATCGAAGCCATTCCCTGCAAATTCATGCAGTTTTACGGCGCGACCGAGTCTGGCGGTGCCATTACCCTGCTACGACCAGACGACCACGATTTAGACAATGACAGTATTTTAACGTCCTGCGGTAAGCCGCTTCCGTTAATTGATATGAAAATTATCGATGCCGAAGGTAATTCACTGCCCGCCAATGCTCCTGGAGAAATGGTGATTCGCGCGCCATCCATTACTAAAGGCTATTGGAATAAGCCCGAAGCATGGAAGGACGTGTACGAAAATGGCTGGTATAAAACCGGCGACGTTGGCTACTACGATGATAACGGCTACTTTTATTTGATCGACCGAGCTAAAGACATGATCGTCAGTGGTGGCGAAAATATCTATTGCTCGGAAGTCGAAAACTGCCTATCGCTGCACGGCGCCGTTGCTGCTGCTGCCATCATTGGTGTACCCAGCGAAAAATGGGGTGAGGAAGTAAAAGCATTCATCATGTTAAAGCCTGGGCAATCCACCACTGATGCAGAACTAATTGCACATTGTAAAGCCAACCTAGCCGGCTACAAATGTCCAAAGAGTATTGAGTTTGTCAGCGACTTCCCTCGCACTGGTGCCGGCAAAGTCTCTAAAAAAGATCTCCGCGCACCCTATTGGGAAGGCCAAGGACGTTCCGTGTAAGCAAAATATTTAGGCAAAAAAATGCCCGCAAAGTGCGGGCATTTTACTTTCTATAAGATCGCGCTCTATCAAGCTAAAACTCTAACCTATCTTACCCTTCATCTTGTCTAAATTTTTATTCAATTTTCTTAACATCTCAACGCAGCTACGAACCTCTTCTACGGATATACCTTGAAGCATATCTTCGTTCGCCTGAACTGTTAGCACACGCATTTCTTTAATAACACGGCGACCTTCTGGCGTAAGATGTATACGTTTAATCCGGCGATCATTTGCATCAGCTCGGCGCTCAACCATACCCACATCTTGTAAGCGGTCAATCAAACCACCCAAGGTAACCTTACCCAAACCCATCTCATCAGCCAGATCAGACTGAGGCACACCATCACGACGCGACAGATAAGCCATTGCCCACGCCTGCGAGCGAGTAACCCTTAGCGGTTTAAACAAGTCATCAATGACGATACGACGAAGCCGAGCGGCGTCATGAATAATAAACCCCAAACGCAAAACCAAATCTTCCTCAGACTCGAGAAAGTCATTTGATAGTGCAGCGTCATACCCTAGCGACTTCCCTTTTGCAGCCATCACCGACCTCATATCGTGTATATATCAAAATATTAACTATAACTATGCTAATCATACACTATATAGACATAGCACAAATAAGATTAATGAATCTGTAATATTACAATACGGCAGGCACCCATTATCGCCAATACCTGCCGCGCTAGAAGCCACCTACTAACGCAGAGACACCTAACGAAATTAAAAAAAAGGCCGCTATAAAGCGGCCAAAGATACACTCACCTGGAAGTAAGTAATTTTAGAGGAGCAACTACAATTGAGTAAAATTTTATATTCAATAGCCACAACCCGAAAGCATCAGTATTAGCTCATGCTTGCACAATACTAGTAATAAAGCAAACTATACGCTAGGTTATGTAACATTTGGAAATCTAAGCGTTGATTAGCGCCATTAACACCGGCGAGGTCTCGCCTATGGACGAACTTAGATAGCTAGCTTACAATATGCTTAATATCTAAGCATAGCAAGACCATATTAGGATCCAATTTATGACGACTGCCGCCTCCGCCCAAGCACTTTGGTCACCATCCAAAGAAGACATTGAACTCGCGAACTTGAGCACCTTTGCCAAAGGCTTAGAATCTACACATAACATTAGCTTTAAATCAGACTTCCGCGCACTACACCAATGGTCTATTCAAAATCCAGACGCCTTCTGGACCGAATGCCTCACTGCATTTGGCCTAGTGTATGACGGCGATATCAATCCAGCCCGAATCACTACCGATCAAGCGCCATTTGCCCGCTGGTTCCCTCAGTTAAATCTCAACTATGCAGAAAACATGTTGCGTTGGCCCGGCCACTGGACCGCATTGATTGAAGCCGGCGAAGAAGGCGAAGGCCGCCACTGGAGCTTTTCAGAATTGCGCTGCCGAGTGTCCCAACACCAACGCGCGCTGCGCGAACTAGGCGTCAGTGCCGGCGATTGCGTCGCCGGCGTTTTACCCAATATTGGCGAAGCCGTTGCCATCATGCTCGCCGCTGCCAGCATTGGCGCCAGCTGGGCGTCAGTCTCTCCTGATTTTGGTATTGCCGCCGCCTTAGACCGCCTCGGGCAGGTTCAGCCCAGTGTTTTATACTCAGTCGCGGAATATCGCTTTAACGGCAAAACTTACAATGTTGCAAACAACATCAGCAAAATAGCCGCTGACTTACCAAGCCTAAAACGTTTCGTAAAAATCGGCGGTGGCTGGCCCGAAGACAGCGCTGGCATAGCTCTAGAAGATGCCCTGCCAGCCGACAACACCCAGCAACCTGACTTTGTTAGACTGCCCTTTCACCATCCGCTATTTGTACTGTTCACCTCCGGCACCACCGGCGCGCCCAAGTGCATTGTGCACGGTCATGGCGGCACACTGATCCAACTTACCAAAGAGCACCAACTGCACTGTGACATCAGCGCCCAGCAGCGGGTTATCTTCCCGTCGACGCTTGGCTGGATGATGTGGAACTGGAGCATTACCGCATTGGCAAGTGGTGCTACTGTTATTCTTTATGATGGCTCAGTCATCGCGCCGGATGAGCTGTCTATTTTCCGTCTATCCGAGCAGCTACGCGTCAACACCCTAGGTTTACCCAGCGCGTTTATTGAACGCTGCGGACAAAAGCAAATAGATGTAAAAGCTCAGGTACCACTCAAAGATTTAAAATTAATTTTTGCTGGTGGTTCGGTGCTCTCCCCTGAAGGCTTTGAATACGTATACGAGCACATTTCACCAAAAGTACACCTCACTACCGGCTCTGGTGGTACAGATATCGTCTCGTGTTTTATGCTGGGCAATAAATGGCAATCGGTTTACGCTGGCGAAATGCAAGGCCCAGCCCTAGGTATGGATGTACAAATTTTTAATGAAGACGGTAAGCAGGTTATTGGTGAACGCGGCGAACTGGTCTGCTGCGCGCCTGCGCCCAGCATGCCAGTACGCTTCGCCAACGACCCTGGCAATAAGCGCTTTACCAAGTCTTACTTTGCCGGCTTCCCAGATGTGTGGACTCACGGCGACTTTGCGGAAGAAACTATTAATGGCGGCTTTGTTATTCATGGCCGCTCAGATTCCGTTCTTAATCCCGGCGGCGTCCGCATTGGCACCGCAGAAATTTATCGCCAAGTTCAAAAAATTGAGAGTATTGAAAATTGCGTGGTCGCAGGGCAGCAATACGACAATGACGTGCGCGTTGTATTATTCGTGGTCTTAGCCGAAGGTCAAAACCTGAGCGACGAATTATGCGCTGAAATACGCCAGCTACTTCGCGAAAATGCCTCACCGCGTCACGTACCGAAATTTATCATTGCCGTAAACGATATACCCAAAACACGCAGCGGCAAAAATGCTGAAACCGCCGTATCTGCACTTATCAATGGCCGCGAGCCATCGCAGGTACATGCATTAGCAAACCCAGAGTCTCTAGATAACTTCCGCAATAGACCTGAGCTAGCCAAATAATTTAAGGCGTAAAAAAAATGAGCACTGTATCTGGAATTGAACAACTTATTGCCCACTTTAAACCTGGCGACACCGTTTTTATTCCAGGCAGCGCTGGCGAACCCAGCGAGCTAACGGAAATACTAGTAAACCAAGCTGAGCTAGCACCTGGCGTCACATTTATTACTAGCTTTGTACCGGGCATTAATACGCGCAATCTCTGCAATGCTGAGACTGATCGAAAAATGGCGGTGTTTTTTATGCAAGGCCAATTTCGTAGTGATTACGAAAAAGGTGCCATAAAATTTCGCCCCATAAGCTTTAAACAAATACAGCAGTATTTAACTGCGGACAGCACCCGCATCGACTGGATTGTTGCGCAAGTAGCCGCGCCTATCGACGGCCAATGCTCACTTGGACCACATGCCGAGTTTCTACCGAGCCTACTCGCACGAGACTGTAAAGTTCTCGGGGTTATTAACGCCAATACACCAAACGTTCCGAGTGCACCCAGTATTCCTCTTGAGCGTTTCACTGCAACCGCGACATCCAGCGCCGCTTTAGAAAGCTATGACGCTGGTAGCAGTAATGAAATTTCCGAAGCCATCGCCAAACATATCGCCGCACTTATCCCCAACGGCGCTACGCTGCAAATCGGTCTAGGTAAAATACCCTCGCAGTTGCTAGCCGCTTTGAGCGAACACCGCGAGCTTGGCTTTCACACCGGCATGCTCTCTGATTCAGTATTGCCAATGGCAAGCAACGGTTCATTGCGCAAAGAAAATGCATTAACAACCGCAGTATTTGTCGGCTCCGAAAATTTATACCAGCAATTACCCACCCTAAATTCACTCAATATTGCCGGCGCGGAATTCACCCACGATCCCGCAGTCTTGGTCAATATACCTAAGTTGCACTCCATTAATTCCGCATTAGAAGTCGATATATTGGGCCAAGTAAATGCTGAAACGCTAAACAACAAATATGTTAGCGCGCCAGGTGGATTACCCGACTTTGCAGCGGCAGCAAGCCGCCAGCAAGACGGTCTGTCGATTGTTGCCCTACCCTCGACCGACCCCAGCGGTAAACACTCACGTATTACTGCCAAATTCCGCAGTGGCACGCCGGTTAGTGTTCCGCAGTTTGATGTTGACTACGTGGTAACGGAGTTCGGCGCGGCGTATTTACGCGGCGCCACGCCAAGCGAACGGCATGAACGCATCATTGCCATCGCTCACCCAGACCACCGCGAGCAACTAAAAACAAACGCCGCTGGATGAACTATGTAAACGCCGGCACAAGTCAAGATAAGTGTTTGCATATTGTAATCATGCGAACAGTTAATGTAGTATAGATATCATTACAGTTTACAGTCTGGGCGCGTCTTCCTTAAACAGGTCTTGCCCTCTTAATCGTTCATAGAGTAGGAGTTTATCAACACATGAAAGGCTTAAATGGGAAAGTTGCAATTGTCACCGGTGGTGGCAGCGGTATTGGTGAAGCAATAGTTTTACGCCTAGCCGAAGAAGGCTGCAAAGTCGCATTATTCGACATCAATGGCGCAGCGGCAGAGCAAGTTGCCGCCAAAGCCAGCTCAGCGGGCAGCGTCACTCCCTTCATTGCCGACATCACCAATATGGATGCCGTCGAAGCTGCAGTGGCGCAAGTTGAAGAAACACTAGGTCCAGTCTGGATGCTGGTTAACAACGCGGGCTGGGATCAAGTGCTTCCTTTCCTTAAAACCACGCCGGAATTGTGGCAAAAAATTATCAACCTAAACCTTTACGGCCCAATTCATATGCATGCGGCAGTATGTAAACGTATGGCTGCCCGCAACGCTGGTCGTGTTATCAATGTTGCCTCTGATGCTGGCCGCGTTGGCACAAGCCATGAAGCCGTATACTCAGCCTGTAAAGGCGGCACTATCGCATTCGGTAAATCTATTGCCCGCGAATTAGCCCGTAACAATGTTTTAGTTAACTCTGTTTGCCCTGGCCCCACTGACACCCCTGCAATGGCAGCCGTGGCAGGTACAGGTGAAGAAGCACAAAAATGGAAAGAGTCTATGGCTAGAGGCATTCCATTGCGTCGCATGGGCCAAGCAGATGACTACGCAGGCATTATTGCGTTTCTCGGCAGCGACGACGCTGACTACATCACCGGACAGACAATTTCTGTTTCCGGCGGACTAACAATGCACGGCTAATCCCCGTTCAAATACCGTTTTAAAGAGGTTAATTACTATGTTTGCAACCACACCTTATGAAGACATTACTTACGAAAACCGCAATGGCGCAGCGTGGATCACCATCAACCGCCCCAAGGTTTACAACGCGTTTCGCGGCAAAACAATTGAAGAGCTTATTCATGCATTTTTGACCGCTGCTAGCGACAAAAGCGTAGGTGTAGTGGTATTAACTGGCTCCGGCGACAAAGCGTTCTGTACTGGCGGTGATCAATCTAATCACGACGGCGACTACGATGGTCGTGGCGTTGTGGGTCTGCCCATTGACGAACTGCAATCTGCAATTCGCGATATTCCAAAACCAGTCATTGCTGCTGTAAATGGTTTTGCAATTGGTGGCGGACACGTACTTGCCACTATCTGCGACATGACGATTGCTGCCGACACCGCAAAAATGGGCCAAGTAGGACCTAAAGTGGGTTCGGTTGACGCTGGCTGGGGCACTGCATATTTGGCTCGTATCGTGGGCGAGAAGAAAGCACGCGAAATTTGGTATATGTGTAAGCGTTACACTGCACAAGAAATGATGGATATGGGCTTGGTAAACAAGGTTGTTCCCGCTGCCGAGCTAGTAGCTGAAGTGACGAGCTGGTGTGACACCATTATGGAGCATAGCCCGACTGCAATGGCGCTGGCTAAGCGTTCATTCAACTGCGATTCAGAATCTATTCGCGGTATCAGCATGATGGGCCTAAACGCCGTTAAAATGTACTACGATACTGAAGAGTCGCAAGAAGGCGTAAATGCGTTTAACGAAAAACGTAAGCCTAACTTCCGTCAATTCTGATTGACCAAGCAGCCGTGCAACAATGCACGGCTGCTACCTCATCAAAATTAAATATTAAGAAGGTCCCTCGGCAAAGTGCCAGAAAAGCTAAAACACTCCAGATAAAACTATAAATGGGGTAGTAAATGAATAGCTATAACACCCAATTTAACAGCACAGACAAGCAATTTTCCCACGATATAATGCGGCTAAGCCAAGCCAGCCATATCGCGCTACTCCTTTACGACCGCAACACCCCGCAGCAACCTATTAGTTTTTTATTTAATGATGGCATCTCTGAGCTGCTAGCAGACAACTATACAAAACGTGTTTGCCAGCATGATCCGCTACTCCCTCACGCAGGCACACCGAACAGCGATGCCATACGTCGCACCGAAATTACGACTAGAAAAAAATCGGTTCAACTCACAGATGCCACGTACTCCGACACTTTATATCAAGACGTTCTCGCCCATGCCGGCTATAAGGAAACAGCGGCATTTAGCCACCGCGTTAGCAGTAACTTACATTTAGTGGTCGGTTTATTACTCTCTAACAAAGCTCGTAATGGCCGCCATTTGCAGCTAGATGCCGCCAGCCAACTTACCGAAGAATGGCTCAGCGTTTGCGCAGACAATCTCATTGATTCATCCATTCGCCACCACCTTTATCACAACAGCACTAAGCTTCCACAGCCCCAAAATGGGTTCAATGAAACGGCAATAAACCGAGGTGATTTTGGCTTAAGTCAGCGCGAAGCCGATGTGGTTGGCGAGCTAATCAAAGGCAAGAGCAATAAGCAGATCAGCGCCGCTTTAACGTTGTCTGAATACACGGTTGAAAATTATTTACGAAAGATTTACAAAAAATTTAATGTCCATAGTCGCACAGAGTTAATCGCGGTATTGGCGCATACCGCCAGATAAACCCGTAAGTGCCGACAGCTAGGGGGAACATCACGCTGCCAGCGACTTAAGGAACATGAATCGCCAATGCTTTTTTCAGCATGGGCGAACTCATTGCTCGACCTTAAAAACTATTCAAAGAATCCAAGTCGTCAATCGCATGAGTCATCCGACTAATAAATTCTAAAGAGGTATCTCTAGGCTGCATGTCTGGCACATCAGGATTTGGGCTTAATACTGGCGTCCACCACGCCAAAGCACCAAACAGCTGCTGGCGATACTGGGTCCATGCCTCGTCAAACGGCGTCTCTGGGCCGCCATTGGCTTTTAGCTCTGCCAAGTAATGGATAATCAAATCTTTTTCCCATGCTCGGCGGTCAGCAGTCGCTAAGCCAGTAGAAAGTGCATAGGCAATATCACGACTCCAATGCCCAACACACATACACTGCCAATCACTCAAGCCCATATGATTATCGGCGGTGATATACCAGTTTTTTAAATGTACATCTGAGTGAACAAGAGTGTGCGGAAGCTGCGCATGACGCGCTACGCTTTGCAGGGTCGCGGGCCATACTTTATCTGCCTGCTTAAATAAGCGCTCTGGAATCACCTCCCTCGCCTCTTTAAACCCGATATCTGCCTGCGGCCCAAACCCTGCTTCATTAGCAGTAATAGTGAAGAAATCTTCCCAGGTATTCAGGTAGGACAACTCACCTTTAAATGCGTCACTTTCGTAATATTTGCCATGTAGTTTTGCGAGTAAGGAAACCTGCTCAAGCGCCATTTTCTCTGTGACCACGGTACGGTGATCACAGAAGGTAACGTCATTACTCATATCTTCCAGCATAACAATGGAATTCAATGTTTCTGGATTAAAGTTTGAGAACAAGCCCTTTGGTGCCTCTAAATCTAACTGTGAGCGAATGATGTTATAAAAATTCACCTCGCCCTCAATCGCGCCATTCATACCCAGCAAACAGCGGCTTGCCAGGGTAAAGGTGGATTTACAAAACACACTCTCTGGTAGGCCAGAATCCGCTTTATTGTATTCGAGAAATATTCTGCGGCGGCTCGAGGTACCCTCGTCTTCATCGCCTAAACGCCAATTGCTTACCTTTGTACCTGGCTGCTTCTTGCAGAGCACATCTGTGAACCACTCATTACTGAGTAATTCGTAGGCCATCGGAATTTGGTCCGCGCTGGTCACAACGCTGCGCGCTGCACTCTCTGCATCAAAACGGGATTTTATTTCTTCAAATGATAATTTCATTGCACTGAACACCTGCGTAATTATATTTAGTCGATAAGCGTTACAGAGATACTAACAAGCATTGACCATACACTCGATAGACGGATTCCCGTCTATTCGGCAACATCAAGTCAAAAATGCAATATAAAGTGGAATGGAAATAAAAGCATAGCGACATAAAGCAATCCCCGCCATTTAAACAACGGAGTACACTTTATTAGTGGGTAGGTATATTTCATAGAGCACAAACTCAGCGAGTAGATATACCCGCTGAGTTTGTGGCTTACCGCATTATATTTTCTTGTATTTTTTGAAAATATCTTTAGCGATGATGGTCTTCATAACCTCTATAGATCCGCCCGCTATTTTCACAATACGCGCATCGGCATAAGCTCGGCATATTGGGTATTCCCACATATAGCCCCAACCACCAAATAGCTGTAGACATTCATCAACTGCTTTGCAGTGAAGATTGCTCAGCTGCATTTTAGCGATCGCCGCCGTTACGGAGTCCAATTTACCTTCCATAAACAACTCGATGCATTTATCGGTAAATACACGACCCACAACAGCCTCAGCTTTAAGCTCAGCCAGTTTAAATTGAGTGTTTTGGAAATCTGCAATGGTTTGACCAAAGGCTTCGCGCTGAGATACGTATTCAGCGGTCCACTCAATAACCGTTTCGGTTACTGTTGCACTACGGATAGTTTGCGCCAATCGCTCTTGGGCCAATTGGTGCATCATGATCTTGAAGCCCTTACCCTCTTCGCCCAACATATTGGTTGCTGGAATACGGACATCTTGGAAGAATAACTCAGAGGTATCCTGTGCCTTCATGCCCAATTTATCGAGGTTTTGACCGCGTATAAAGCCGTCTCTATCACCTTCAACAATAAACAGCGTTACGCCATTAGCGCCCGCTTCTTGGTCCGTTTTCGTGGCCAAAACCAAGATGTCACACATCTGACCATTTGAGATAAATACTTTTTGGCCATTGATAACGTAGTCGTCACCGTCTTTTACCGCTTTGGTACGAATGTTTTTAAGATCGCTGCCCGCATGGGGCTCGGTCATACCCAAGGAGCCTATCCATTCACCAGATACCATCTTGGGAAGAATACGTTTCTTTTGTTCTTCGGTGCCGAACTTGTGGATATACGTCGCGACAAGATCCGCGTGAATTAAGAAACCGGGGCCGGAATAACCTGAGCGGAACAGCTCTTCGAACACGATAGCGTCGTAGAGGTAGTCAGCGCCATAACCGCCGTATTCTTCAGGAATCGTGCAGCACAAAATGCCCGCTTCACCGGCCTTAAGCCACAGCTCACGCGGAACAATACCGTCCTTTTCCCACTGTTCATGATAGGGAGCTATTTCCTTCTCGATAAACTTCTTTACCGACTCACGGAAAATCTCATGTTCTTCGCTAAAAAGTGTTCTTTCAATCATTAGGCACCACCATTTATTACTTAATACTTAAACACAAAATACGCTTGGTCACAATATTCATAAAACTCATTGCGCCAGCCCTTGTAAACCTAATGCCGCCTAACTATTTAGTTATAGCGACTGCGCAATAACCGCGCTCATCCTTTAAACGCCACTGCACTGTGGCAACGGCCGTTTGCAACTCGTCATTTAATAATTCGGGATCTATCTCGTTTCGCTGCAACATCGCGAGTAACGACAGCGGCCCACCTGTCCACTTCGGATAGTTCAGCGCATAAATTGCGAGCAAATCCACACCTTCGATAGCATCAACATTGCTTGCTAGCGAATCAGTGAACCTCGCCTCTAAAGAATTCAACGCCGCCAAGGCAACGACTACCAACATATTCAAACCGTGGCCGCGATCTTCCACGCCAGTGCTACTGGTGTGGCTATCAACGTCAATTCCCATCGCCGTTAAGGCAGCATCCAACTCCACCGAGCTCGCCGCCCGACTGAGCTGCTCTGCATTTAAGCCAGACTTGCTAACATAAGCAGACAATGCAGACGCCATGGTTCGCAAAGAACCGCTCTCACCATCAACAACTACCGCAGAGATGCCCAGCGTCGCCAATAGGCTAACAGCTGCCGCCTTAGCCTTATCAGCAGCAGGGCCGACTAGCTCAACAAATTCTGATAGCTCGCCGCAAAAATGAATTTCTGCACCACCGCCAACAGTAAATTCGTCCTTGGCCACATCCCGCAAAATGACTGTTTTATCTGCAAACCCTGTTATCTGATCAGAAACGACTAAGTCTGCCGCTGCCTCATCGACTAAGGCAACGCGCTTTTGAAGACGAGTAGGCGCAGATACCGCCGACTGCCAAGCAACTGATGCTGGCAATTCACCTGCCACGCCCAATCTACGCTTAGCGTGTTTTGATGCGGCTGTTTTATTCAAGAAGCAGCTGGTCACCATATTCGAAGCGATGGGATCACTCATCAGATCAACAAAGATGTCCCACTCAACATCGCTACCTGCATCAATATCCAGCAAGAACCCTTCTTTAACGCAACTTACTATCGCACCAACCGCTGGATATAAATCTGCGCGCTGCTTATTCCAAGCTGTTAACGCCAACATTTCATGCTCAGCACCTAGCGCCTCTACAAAAGCACGGTCTTCTGCCGATACCGCAAACTCAGGCTTATCCCACTTCGCACCCGCGGCCATATTAGCAGCGAGGTCTTGCGCGCGAGCCACCAGAGAATCCGCGTCACTCAACTCATCAACCAATCCCAATTCGAATGCTTTAACGGGGCTAATCGCGCCGCCGTCCAGTAACATTTTTATCGATTCTTTAATCCCGATATATCTTGGTAAACGCTGGGTGCCACCAGCACCCGGCAACAAGCCTAGTAAAATTTCTGGCAAGCCTAAGATAGGTGCAGTGGACTCAACACACACTCGCGCATGGCAGGCCATGGCAATTTCAAGCCCGCCGCCTAGCGCCAAGCCATTCACAGCTGCAACAACCGGCACCGGTAAACGCTCTAAACGCCGAAACAAAGAACCCAAATAGCTATAACGCTCACGCATTTCGGTTTTCGTTGCACTGAAACGCATGGTGCCGAAATCCTGAATCATCGCCAAATCTGCACCGGCAACGAAGGCATTTTTTCCAGAGGTGATCACCAACCCTTTGATCTTGCCATCGCTTGCGTCAACGGTATCAATCAAGCTACTAAGATCTGCCATCATCGCTTCAGAGAAAACGTTAAAGGGCCGCCCCGGCATATCCAATGTTGCCAGGGCGATACCGCGACTGTCGATCTCAAGCTGTATGTTTTCCATCCGATCAAAGCTACCTATATATCAAAATAAAAAATTCGTATAAATCCTATTTTTTACCTGCCCACCTGCATTTCGAACAAGTTTTATACAGCTGCAAAAAAGGCCTATCAATTAGAACGTAAGTATACATACATGTTTGCAACAGTAAAGTACGCATGCTATCCTTTTATCAAAATCACTAGGCAAAATACGTACATATATGAACGGAATAACGGTAGCTGGTACATATCTTCCCCAAGCCCGTATAGCGCGCTCAGAAATCGCCAAAGCACACGCTTGGGCAATCAGCGCCTTAAAAGGTAAATCCAAGGGTCAGCGCAGCGCAGCAGCATGGGATGAAGACGCAATTACTATGGCGGTGGAATCTTCACGCGGCCTACTAAATAGCGGCGTGCAAATAGATCAATGTGTGTTTGCCTCTACATCACACCCTTTTGTTGATCGCAGCTCCGCCACCATCGCCGCGGCGGCATTAGGCCTGCCAAATGATGTCATTACCACGGACGCCGCCACCAGCCGTCGCGCCGCCACCAGCGCACTCATTCAAGCATTGCGCAGTAACGGAAATACCCTGCTCCTCAGTGGCGAAAAACGTATTGCCAGACCGGGTAGCTGGGCAGAAATTGTTTGGGGTGACGCGGGCGCCGCCGTATTAGTTTCAGATGCAGCACCGCAGGCCACCTGCATTGGTTGGCAGAGCCGTAACGAAGACAGTCCCGATTTTTATACCGCTACTGGCTTCCACCCTTATCAAGGCGAAGAACGCTGGATAAAGGAACAACTAGTTAGTGGTATTGCCGCACCAACGATTCGTGCTGCAATCGACAAAGCGGGCCTGAAAGCTGCCGACATTACCTGGGCGGTATTACCAGACCCTTCACCGGCCTGTGAAAAAACCTTAGCCAAAGAGCTGGGTTTAAGCGCCACCCTGCTCACCCAAGAAATTGTCGCCAATGCTGGCGACCTAGGTAGTGCTCACCCGATTTTTGGTTTAGCACTTGCGCTAGAGCGCGCCAAAGTCGGTGACACCATTTTGATTGCCAGCTTTGGCAATGGCTGCGATGCCTTGGTCTTTAAGGTTGAATCCTTGGCCACAAAATCATCTAGTACAGACGCACAATTACAAGGTGGTAGCGCAGGCAGCTATATGCCGTTTATTAATTCACGCGGCTTATTCGACATCGACTGCGGCCCACGCGCCGAGCGCATAGATAAAACCTCATTCAGCGTACATGCACGCTATCAGCGCGACATCACTAGCTTTACCGGCGGAAAAATTACTGACGGCGGCGCGGTCCAGTTTCCGAAAAGCCCCGTTGCACTGGATCAAGCGGCGACAACACCCGCGCAATATATCGATGTTTGTCTTGCTAGCGAGCGCGCAAGCGTAGTGTCTTACACCGCCGACTATTTAACGTATACGCCACAACCGCCGTTCTGCTTCGGCTTGGTTCAGTTTGGTAACGGTGCTCGCGTGGCAATGGAATATGTCGATGTGCCCAGCGAGGGCTTAGATGTTGGCGATGAATTAGAAATGCGCTTCAGAATTAAACATATTGACCGCGAACGGGGATACAGGCATTACTTCTGGAAAGCTGCTCCCATAAACACCACCACCGGAGAGCAAAACTGATGGCTAGCGGAATTAAAGATAAGGTCGCCATCATTGGCATGGGCTGCAGTACATTTGGCGAACGCTGGAATGTAGGCGCCGAAGAATTAATGACCGAAGCATTTAGCGAAGCACTTAGCGATGCCGGCATCACCAAAGAAGATCTTGGCGCCGCGTGGTTAGGTAGCGCCCTAGACGACGTCAATATCGGTAACTCTGCACTACCGTTGGCCTTTGGCCTTCGCCTGCCACGCATTCCCGTTTCACGGGTAGAAAATATGTGCGCCACCGGTACAGAAGCACTCCGCGCCGCTACTTACGCTGTTGCCTCTGGTGCCGTTGACATCGCCGTTGCTGTCGGCGTTGAGAAACTAAAAGACACTGGTTACGGTGGCCTGCCGTTACGTACCAAAGGCACATTCAACGACTTGTGGATGCCCTACGGTTCCGCACCGGGCGGCTTTGCCCAATTAGCCGGCGCCTATCGCGCACGCTATGGCGTTAGCAAAGACGACCTAAAACGCGCCATGGCCCATGTGTCGTGGAAAAGCCATCAAAATGGTGCCCGCAATGAAAAAGCGCATTTGCGCAAAGCGGTAGACATCGACACTATTTTGAATGCGCCGATGATCTCTGACCCGCTAGGCCTGTTCGACTGCTGTGGCGTAAGTGACGGTGCCGCCTGCGCCATTGTGACCACCCCCGAAATTGCAGCAACACTGGGTAAAAATAATCCGGTTGTCGTGAAATCCATTCAAATCTCCGCCAGCAATGGCTGGGAAAGCAGCGCCGACGGTTGGGACGGCAGCTATGTCGTCAACACCCGCGAAGCCGCGAAGCGAGCTTACGCTGAAGCTGGGGTTAAAAACCCCGAGCAAGAAATCAGCCTTGCCGAAGTACACGACTGCTTCTCTGTGACCGAGTTAGTCACCATGGAAGACTTGGGTTTATCGAAAGACGGCTGTGCAATTACCGACATTCTCGACGGCAAGTTTGATGCGGACGGCAAAATTCCAGTTCAAATCGATGGCGGCTTAAAGTGCTTTGGCCACCCGGTTGGCGCCACTGGCTTGCGCATGGTGTACGAAATGTATCTACAGCTCCAGGGCCGTGCCGGCGATCGCCAACGTGATAATGTAAGACTAGGCTTGACTCACAATTTAGGTGGCTCACCCAGCAATAGCGTGTCTGCAGTAGGTCTGTTTGGTTTACTCGATTAATTTTTCATCTACAACAAGGTAATGAGGCAGCAATGGCTGGTTTATATTTAGAAGAGTTTTCAATTGGGCAAGTGTTTAAGCACGAAATTCGTCGCACTGTTTTAGAGTCCGACAATATGCTGTTTTCGTCGCTAACCTATAACTCGGCGCCCATTCATATTGATCACGACTACGCGTCGAAAACTGAATTCGGCAAACCGCTGATGAACAGTGTATTCACCTTAGGTTTAATTATTGGCCTGAGCGTACAAGACACTACGGTGGGAACTACCATCGGCAATCTGGGTTTTGGCGAAGTCACCTACCCTGCGCCGGTATTTGCTGGCGATACCATTCGCTGCGAAACCACGGTTTTAGAAATACGCGAAAGTAAATCCCGCCCCACCCAAGGGATTGTCGCCTTTGAACATAAGGGTATTAATCAGGACGGCGTAGCGGTGTGCGTTGCTATTCGCAAAGCGCTTATGATGAAAAAGCCTGTTAACTAAGACTGGACCTACAGATGATTTACCGTTCATTTTTATTTGCACCGGGCGACTCTGATCGCAAGATTGAAAAAGCGATTGCGAGTAATGCCGACGCCATCATTCTAGATTTAGAAGACGCCGTTGTTGCTGAAAACAGACCCATGGCACGCACCCAAGTGCGTGATGTATTACAAGCGACGGGCCCTACTATGCCCGGCCGCTTATGGGTACGCATCAACCCAGTATGCACCGACGACTGTCTGTCTGATCTTGCCGCCATTACCTGCGATGGCTTAGCTGGCGTGATGGTGCCAAAACCCGATAGCGCAGCTGACATCGACACAGTTAGTTATTATCTTGCCGCCCTAGAACGCCGTGAAGGTTTGACTGCGGGCAGTATAAAAATACTGTCTGTTATGACCGAAACCGGTAAAGGCTTCCTTAACGCCGCTAGCTACGGCAACGCTGACCGCCCACGCTTAAGTGGCGTATTGTGGGGCGCAGAAGATTTGTCTGCAGCACTGGGCGCCTCTGCCAATACCGACGAAGATGGCGCGCTGTCATTCACCTATCAAATGGCAAGGTCATTGTGTTTAGCGGCTGCTAGTGCCGGTGAGATTCAAGCCATAGACACTGTCTACACCGACTTTAAAAGCCCTGACGGCCTGCGCGCTAATTCACTCGCCGCACGTCGGGAAGGCTTTCTTGGCAAGATCGCGATTCACCCCAATCAAGTCGACATTATTAACGAATGCTTTAGTCCGTCGCCTGACGATATTGCCCATGCCAAAGCAGTTATTGCTGCGTTTGCAGAAAACCCCGGCAAAGGCACAGTTGGTCTAAACGGTAAAATGCTAGACCGTCCACATCAGGTTCAAGCTGAGCGTGTATTGTCACTGGCAGAAGCATTTAATATTCAGTAATCATCAAAATATTCGGTGCACACAAGATGCGCACCGAGCAGTCAAAGCAGAGGGTAATACACATGGATTTTTCAATGTCAGAAGACCACCAAGCCTTACGTGAAGGCGTTGCGTCGGTAATGAAAAAATTCGATGCCGACTACTGGCTAGAGCGCGACGAAGATGGTGAGTTCCCACGGGATTACCACCGCGCCATGGCAGACGCTGGCTGGCTTGGCATTACCATGCCAGAAGAATACGGCGGCTCAGGCCTTGGTGTAACTGAAGCGGCAATCATGATGCACGAAATCGCCAGCCACGGCGGTGGTATGGCAGCAACGTCTGCGGTGCATATCAATTTATTTGGACCACACCCTATCGTTGTTAAAGCGACCCACGAGCAAAAACAACGCTGGATTCCACGCCTAGTCTCTGGCGAAGACCAGTGCTGCTTTGGCTTCACCGAACCCAATGCGGGTTTAAACACTACCCAGATCACCACCTTTGCGCAAAAGGTTGAAGGCGGTTATATCGTTAACGGCCAAAAGGTGTGGACCTCTACCGGTCAAGTCGCCAACAAAATCATGTTGCTAGCCCGTACCACCAAAATTGAAGACTGCAAAAAACCTACCGACGGTATCTCTATTTTCTATACCGATATGGATCGCAGCAAAATTGAAGTCACACGCATCCCTAAAATGGGCCGCAAATGTGTTGATTCAAACTCGACCTTTATCGACGGCCTATTTGTACCTGACGAAGATCTTATCGGCGAAGAAGGCAAAGGCTTTTCTTACATACTCCACAGCCTAAACCCAGAGCGCATTCTTATTGCCGTTGAAGCGATTGGTATTGGTCAAGACGCCCTGCGTCGCGCCACCCAATATGCAAAAGAGCGTGAAGTCTTTGGTCGCCAAATTGGTAAAAACCAAAGTATTCAGCATCCTTTGGCTGAAAACTGGATGTACTTAGAAGCCGCGTTTAACACCGCTATGAAAGCGGCGTGGTTATATGACAACAACCAGCCCTGCGGTGCTGAAGCAAACTCCGCGAAATTCCTCGGCGCACGCGCAGGCTACGACGCATGTTTGCAAGCCGTGCTAACTCACGGTGGCATGGGTTACGCCAAGGAATACCATGTAGAGCGCTTGCTACGTGAAGTTACCGTGACCCGCATCGCACCTATCACCGAACAGCTTATTAGCTGCTTTATTGCTGAGAAAGTTCTCGGCCTGCCAAAGAGTTATTAATTATGAGCATGCTTTCCGGAAAAACCGTTTTAGTAACGGGTGGTGGTCGTGGTGTTGGCCGCGCCATCGCACTTGCCGCAGCAGAAGCTGGCGCCAATGTTGCCGTTAACGATTTAGGCGTATCGCTACAGGGTGACAGCACCGGCGATAGCCCAGCCCATGAAGTAGTAAAAGAAATTGAAGCTATGGGCGGCAAAGCAATCGCGCTTACCGACAGCGTCGGTAATTGGGATGCTGCCCACAGCATGATCGAAACCACAGTGAAAACCTTCGGCAGCATCGACGCAGTCATTAACAACGCGGGCAATTTACGCGATGTTATTTTTCATAAAATGACAGAAGATGATTTCGACGCCGTTATTAATGTGCACCTTAAGGGCACGTTCAATATGAGCCGTGCCGCAGCACCCTACTTTAAAGAACAGGCCGGCGGCGCCTTTTTACATATGACCTCGACCTCTGGTTTAGTTGGCAATTTTGGACAGGCAAACTACTGCGCCGCCAAGCTCGGTATTGTTGGTATGTCTAAAGCCATTGCACTAGATATGCAGCGTTTTGGTGTACGCTCTAATGCCGTTGCACCGTTCGCGTGGACGCGGATGGTAAGCTCTATTCCCAACGAAACACCTGAACAGAAAAAACGTGTCGAAGGCCTAATGAAGTTAGTACCTGAGCGCTTGGCCCCTTTTGCCGTGGCCATGTGTTCTGACCAAGCCAAACACGTAAGCGGACAAGTATTTGGCGTGCGTAACAATGAAATTTATTTGTTCTCGCAAAGCCGCCCTATCCGCACCGCACACAGCGGCGACGGCTGGACACCAGAAACCGTTATCGATCGGGTATTACCGATGTTTGAAAACGATTTCTATCCATTGCATAAATCCGGTGATGTCTTCACTTGGGATCCAGTTTAAGAGCTACATATAACATGGCAATAGATTACAACACCCTGCGCAATTGGCACTTTGACGATGTTGAGCATAGTTATAATGAACGCGACAGCATTCTCTACGCGCTAGGTGTTGGTCTTGGCCGCGACCCCTTAAATCGCGACGAGCTTAACTATGTTTATGAGCAAGACTTAAAAACCTTACCCACCATGGCCGTCACCATGGCAACGTTGGGTATGTGGGTGAAAAACCCCGCTACCGGCATTACTTGGAACAAACTTGTTCACAGCGGCCAAAATGCGGTTTTCCACCAAGCTTTACCTCCGGCGGGCAAGGTCATCGGCAAAGCGGAGATCAGTGAAGTTTACGATCGCGGTGCTGAAAAAGGTGCCGTGATTGTTGTAAAACGATCTATCTATGACGCGGAAACCGAGGTCTGCTACTGCACGCTGGAACAGACTTTAATGCTCCGCGCCGACGGCGGTTTTGACGGCCCAGCAATGCCCAAAGGTAATCAAGCGGTCATTCCTGAGCGCGCTGCAGATATGACATCTGTGCAAGAAACCACGCCAGGACAAGCTATCCTTTATCGCTTATCTGGTGACTGGAACCCTTTGCATGTCGATCCCGACGTGGCGACCCAAGCTGGCTTTTCAAAACCTATATTGCACGGCTACTGCAGCTACGCCATTGCTGGCTGGGCGGTATGCCAAGCGTTAGGCAAACCGGCGTCTGCGCTAAAAGAGCTAAGCGCTCAGTTCACCTTTCCGGTTATTCCAGGTGACAAAATTGAATTTGAATTCTGGCAACAAGACGACAATGATTGGCTATTCCGAGCCAGCTCTAACGGTCGACTTGTTCTGAATAAATGTACGGCGCGGTTTAGTAGTTAATTGTTTTAAACTTCAACGTAACAATAATCAAAAAAGGACGTAACCATGACAGCACAAAATATTAAACACGCAGTATTTTTATTACTCGGTATTGTCGCCATGCTGCTAACTTGGCCCCATGCTTTTGACTGGATGGCTAATGGCGGTAATATCCTAAATCCTATCGCCTTTTTCGGCGACGCTATCGCCGCAGGTGGAACCGCTTCGTTTTTAAGCATCGACATGATGATTGCCTGGGCGGTGTTCATGATATGGGTAGTGTTTGATACCCACCGCATTGGCATGGGCATGAAGTGGGGCTGGTTTTTTGTCGCACTCTCTTACATCGGTGTGTCGTTCACCTTCCCCGTGTACTTGATTGTTCGCGAGCGCTATATCGACAAGCATCGCACTGAACCAAACAACCCAGCTTAATGCCATTCCTGAGCCGTATCAGCCCAATGCGGCTCAGACTCTAATATATCCACCAAGGCAGCCATCGGCGGGCTTGGCAACCATTTAGAGTGATAGGCAATAGCGAGAGGGATTGGCGCGGTTGCTACATCTAAAATAGTAAAATTCTCTAAGAACAGCGTGTTCTTTCTATAGTTAGCCCCTACTGTGCCAATCGTATTCGTTGCCTGAACAATTTTACAGGCAGACGCAAAGTGGCCAATAATATGTAATTGCTGACTTGCTGGAATTTCCGGCTGCCCAAATAGCTCTTGCATCAACTCTGGGGTGGCCACACTTTTATCGGCAAGCGCCATGGGGTAGCGATTAAGATCAGCAATTTTTGCCGCTGATTGATCGCATAACGGATGCCCTTTACGCACAAAGAAACATATGCCAAACGGCTCCAAGGTATGTACAGTAAATTGGCTTTGCTGGCGTATCGCCGGTGCCGGCCCCACCAGCAAGTCGATATCCCTGTTCTTTAAATGCTGAATACTCTGCTCAATCCAACCCGCCGTCTGCTCAATCCGAACATCGGGGTATTGGCTTAACATTTTAGGCAAGGCAGTATTTAGCAAGGACACTAGCGACGGCGGACACACCCCTACCCTAAGCCGAGAGCCACTTAATTGCCGCCCAGCCTTGGTGTCTGCGCTCAGCTGCTCTAAGTCGGCAACAATACGCGCAGCGCGGTCTATAAACGCCCGGCCCTGCGCTGTGGCATACACCCCCTTGGCATGGCGCTCAAACAAGGCAAAACCCGCCTCACCCTCTATTTCAGCCACGCTCTTGGTTAAGGCTGACTGGGTAATATGCACCGCTTTCGCAGCCGCAGTAAAAGAGCCACAGCGATCCACCGCCACCACGTGCTTTAATTTTGTCGGATTCACAGAGGTATTCCAAAAATGAATAATGTAGAAATAATATCATTAGACGGAATGCCTGTCTTTTGCGAACCTCTATCTCATATATTTACCAAGCCAAAGCGCTACAGAAGTAATTCAGTGCCAAGCCCACATGAAATAACGAGGAAACCCCATGCCTAAGCGCACGCTATACAACGAAGACCACCAACTCTTTCGAGAAAGTGTTAAAAAAATGTATGCCAAGGAGTTGGTGCCCTTTGTAGAGGAATGGGAAACCAAGGGCCTAGTCAGCAGAGCGTTTTGGACAGCCTGTGGTGACAACGGCATGCTCTTGCCAGATATCCCAGAGGAATACGGCGGCGGCGGATTAGACTTTAAATTTAACGCCATTCTGCTTGAAGAGACAGCATTAGCGGGCACCACTGGCCCCGCCTTTGGCGTACACAACGACATCGTCGCCCATTACATTCATAACTACGGCAGCGAGTCTGCTAAGAAGCACTGGCTGCCAAAAATGGCAACTGGCGAGGCGATTGGCGCCATCTGTATGAGCGAGCCTAGCACCGGCAGCGATTTAAAAGCCGTGCGCAGCAAAGCCATGCCGGTCGAGGGCGGTTTTATTCTCAACGGCTCAAAAACCTTTATCACCAACGGCATTAACGCCGATGTTGCGGTTATAGCGGCACGCGTCGGCGACGACAGTGGCGCCAAGGCCATTTCATTATTTGTAATTGGCTGTGATCAAAAAGGCTTTATTAAAGGCAATAAACTTAACAAGGTCGGCAATAGATCCTCTGATACCGCCGAAATATTTTTCGAAGACTTATTCATACCTGCAGAAAATATGTTGGGCGAACAAGGCGCTGGCTTTATCTATATGATGAAAGAGCTTCCTCAGGAACGGCTTTCAATCGCAATCTCCTGCCAAGCCGCTGCCCAGCATGCCTATGATCTCGCAGTAGATTACGTCAAAGAACGCAAAGCCTTTGGCAAAGCGGTCATCGACTTCCAAAATACTCGCTTTGTTTTAGCCGACATGAAAGCTAAGCTCCAAGTAGGCTGGGCGCACTTAGACGCCTGTATACAAGCACTAGTAGACAAAGAACTTACCACCACCGAAGCCGCTGCGGCCAAACTTTGGCATAGCGAGTTACGCTGTGAAATCGTCGACAACTGTCTGCAGATGTTTGGTGGCTACGGCTACATTGAAGAATACGAAATTGCGAGATTGTGGCGCGACGCGCGAGTCATGCGCATTTACGGCGGCACCTCTGAAATCATGAAAGATTTAATTAGCCGCTCTATTTAAATAGTGAAAAACCAAAAAATTCCGACGAGGAAATAACCATGTCACTACCCGAATTTATGACAAAAAATCTGCGCCTGCCCGCCATGGCCGCGCCGATGTTTATTGCGTCTACCCCCGAACTAGTTATCGAACAATGCAAAGCCGGTATGATCGGCTCGCTACCGGCACTGAACGCTAGACCCCAAAGCCAGCTAGAAGATTGGATAGTACAAATCCAAACCGCACTGGCGGAATACGATGCGGCGAACCCAGACAAGCCTTCGGCCCCCTTTGCGATTAATCAGATTTCTCATCCGAGCAATGACAGGCTGATGGGCGACCTAGACATTATCGCAAAATACAAAGTGCCTATCGTTATTGTCAGCCTCTATGTTGCACCGAAAATTTGTGAGGTTGTGCACTCTTATGGCGGTATTGTTTTCAACGATATTATTTCTAATCGCCAAGCGAAAAAATCAGTCGAGGGCGGCGTCGATGGCCTCATCGCAGTCGCAGCCGGCGCGGGCGGCCACACCGGCAGCACCTCTCCCTTTGCGCTAATTTCAGAAATCCGTGAATGGTGGGACGGCCCCCTCGCACTGTCTGGCTGCATCGCCACTGGCCAAAATGTATTAGCGGCACTGGCAACGGGCGCTGACTTGGCCTACATCGGCTCGCCATTTATTGCGACCACCGAAGCCAACGCGGTGGAAGATTACAAAAACATGATCGTTGAAAGCACCGCTCAAGACATTCTGACCTCGGATGCGTTTAGCGGCGTACCGGCTAACTTTTTAGTTGGCTCAATCAAACGTGCAGGCCTAGACCCAGAAAAACTAAAACGCGACCCCGAGAAAGCCATAGACGTAAGCGAAAGCAGCCAGAGCTTTAATACCTGGAAAGACATTTGGGGCTGCGGACAAGGCATTTCAGCCGTAAAGAAAATCGTCCCCACCGCCGAGTTGGTAGAGCGTATGACAGATGAATATAACGTCGCAAAAGCAGATTTCATAACGCGCTTGAGCTAGCTCAAGCGGGCGATCATCTAGAGTGATGGTCGCCCGATACAAGCACACACAAGAACGGACACACCTCCCCCCCAGATTAAATTGGCTTTCCTCCCCCTGCTGAAATAAAAGCAATACACTTGCACATCGCAACTCAGAATGGCATATTAGCTGCCTAGGCAACTATTGTTGTGGCAGCTACTGCCATAACACCCATTTGACAGGCCACGGCTATGACTCCTAAAAATATACTCGATCTCGCTGTTGAGAACCCCGACGGCCCTTACAATTTGGCCGACTACCAGCAGAACGAAAGCATTGGTTATTTATTAAAACGTTGCTTTGGTTTCTTAACCACCGCCATCGACAAGCAATTAGCACCCTACGATTTAACCCACCCGCAGTTCGCCTTTCTTATGACGCTAAAGCAGCAAAACTGCTCCACGGCCGCAGAATTGGCCCGCGAGACTAATCTTGATACCGGCGCCACTACTCGGATGTTAGACCGCTTAGAAACTAAAGAAATTATACGTCGCGAACGCAGCCTCGAAGATCGCCGCGTTATCAAAATTGTATTAACCGAATACGGCAGGCTGGTGGTTGAAAAAATGCCGGTGATTGCAATCAATGTGCTCAACCGACGGCTACAAAACTTCGACGACGACGAGATCTCGACCTTGAAACGGCTGCTCACCAAGCTAATCAATGAAGCCGACGCCATTGCATTGGCAGATGCTGCCCAAAATGACAATGATGAGGAAGATAAACAGTGAAAAAGCTAAGCAGCTCACTCAATCAAAGTCTTATCGCGATAACCTTGTTGAGCGGTTTAAGCGCTTGCGCTAACTACGGCGGCATCAACAGCAGTAAAACAATGCTTGATGCAAAGAACCTAGGCACTGAGCAAAGTTTGGGCACCGAGCAAGACCTAACGCCGGTTTTAAACGAATGGCCAAGCCAGGCGTGGTGGACGAGCTTTAATGACCCACAGCTCGACAGCTTAATTGCCGAGGCGCAACAAAATAGCCCTAGTTTAGCCATTGCTGCCGCCAAGCTCGCCCGCGCCAATGCCTCGCTAGAAAATGTTCAAGGGGCAAGTCTGCCGACGGTAGGTTTGTCTGCCGATGCCACGCGCCAGCACTACACTGAAAACGGGATGTACCCTCCTCCGCTAGGCGGCTCGACCCAAACCAGCGGCAATATCACCCTGCAAGCGCAATATGAATTGGATTTTTGGGGGCGTAACCGTGCGGCTACAGCGGCGAGCCGTTCCCGTCTTGCCGCCGCACAAGCGGAATCTGCCAGTGCCCAATTAATGCTCACTAGCGCGGTAGCAAAAAGCTATTTTCAACTGGCGCAATTGCAGCGTTTTCTGCGTATTGGCGAAAGTGCCCTGGAGCAGCGCCAGCATATCTACGACCTAACCAAACAGCGGGTTGATGCAGGTTTAGATACTCTAGTTGAACTCAAACAAGCAGAAACCCAGCTACCGCTGACACGCACCAATATCGAGATGGTGAAAGAAAACATCGTCAATACTCAGCACGCCTTGGCCGCATTATTAGGCTCTGGTCCTGATCGCGTATTAATGCTGCAAGCGGCACTTCCCGAGCCCAGCAGCACAGATAATTTCGCCTTAGCGCCACAGGATTTACGAATTGGCCTCATCGGCCATCGCCCCGATTTAGTGGCCGCGCGCTGGCAGGTGGAGGCTACCCAACAAGACACCAAGGCCAACAAAGCCGCGTTTTACCCCAATATTAATCTGGTCGCCTTTGCCGGTTTCTCTAGCATTGGCCTAGATCAACTGCTGCGTTCCAGCAGCGAAAACTACGGCGCCGGCCCTGCACTATCACTACCGATATTTGAAGGTGGCCGCCTAAGGGCAAACTTAAAAGCCAGTTACGCCGACTATGACGCCGCGGTAGCCAACTACAATCAAACCTTAATTAACGCGCTGCGGGATGTAGCTGACCAGCTAAACAGCTACCGCTTTCTGCAACCGCAAATCGAGCAGCAACAGCTAGCACTCGACGCCGCTAGCACCGCGTATGATCTCGCCCTGCAGCGTTACCACGCCGGGCTAGGCAACTACTTAACGGTGCTCAATGCGCAAAGCATTGTACTTCAACAGCAGCTGTTTCAATCCCAATTACGGATGCGCGCGCTGACGACGCGTGTTGAGTTGTCTAGAGCGCTCGGTGGCGGCTACCCCTACATAAACGCTGCCGAGAGTGTTGCCGCAGAAACAAACTCCAACAGCATAACGATCACTGTCAGCGATGCAGAAAGTAACAGCCCCCAAATCACGAGCTTTGCAGGAACCCAATATGACTAATTCAAGCGCTATAGACACCCCTGCACCCAATGGTGCCCGCCGGCGTCAAATGCTGGTTGCCGGCACTATTTTTGTACTTATTGGCGCGCTGTGGACTGCATACTGGATGCTAATTGGCCGCCACCATGAAGACACTGACGATGCCTATGTTGCCGGTAATATTATTCAAGTCACGCCGCAAACCGCCGGCACTGTCGTTGCAATTTATGCCGACGACACCCAGCGCGTTAAAGCCGGACAAATCCTGATTAAGCTTGACGATACCGACGCACAAATCGCACTGGATCAGACCCAAGCTGAACTCGCCCAAACAGTACGTAGAGTGCGTTCATTATTCACCGGCAACGATGCGCTTAACGCCCAGATTGAGTTACAAGAAACCACACTGAACCGCGCCAAAGCGGATTTAAAACGCCGCAGCGGCTTAGGCAAAACCGGTGCAATTTCTTTTGAAGAATTACACCACAGTGAAGTCGCCGTTAAATCTGCACAGTCAGATTTACTTGCGGCCCGCGAAGCCCTAGCTGGCAACGAGGCACTGACAGAGGACACCGCTGTCGACACTCACCCAGAAGTATTGGCTGCCGCTGCAAAAGTCCGCGCCGCCTATTTAAATTTACAGCGCACAAACATTCCCTCGCCGGTTGACGGCTATGTCTCTAAACGTGGTGTACAGCTAGGTCAGCGCATTGCGCCCGGCAAACCATTGATGGCGGTAATTCCCTTGGAACAGGTATGGGTCGACGCCAACTTTAAAGAGAGCCAACTACATCATATTCGCATCGGTCAACCCGTCTCATTAACTGCCGACATGTACGGCAGTGACGTGGAATATCAAGGCCATGTTGTTGGCCTAGAAGCGGGTACCGGCAGTGCCTTTAGCCTGCTGCCTCCGCAAAATGCCACCGGCAACTGGATCAAAGTTGTCCAACGTTTACCGGTACGTATTGCCCTTGACCCCAAACAGTTAGAAGAAAACCCTCTGCGTATAGGCTTATCCATGGTCGCCGATATCGACATCAGCGACGACAGCGGCGCGCAATTAACTGAGTTCAGCAAGAATCTGCAGGCAACTTATGCAACCCGTGTTTATGAAACCGCCGGTCACGCCGCCGAGGACCTGGTAGATAAGATTATTAAAGCAAATATCGGCAGCAGCTCAAACCTAGCCGCGCTGGCAAGTCACTAAGGGATTTTTGATATGGCTAATGCTGCTAACGCCGACGCCACATTACCGCCTTTACAGGGGGCAATGTTAGCGATTGGCGCTGTCTCGGTATCGCTCGCTACATTTATGAACGTGCTGGATTCGTCCATCGCCAATGTCGCCATTCCTACCATCGCTGGCGACCTTGGTGTATCTGCCAATCAGGGCACGTGGGTTATTACGTCGTTCGCCGTATCCAACGCCATCGCCATTCCCTTAACCGGATGGCTGTCGCAACGCTTTGGGCAGGTGCGCCTATTTATTGTATCGACTCTCTTATTTGTTATTGCATCGTTTCTTTGTGGCACCGCACAAAGTATAGAAATGTTAATTGCGTTTCGGATATTACAAGGTGCCGTTGCCGGCCCAATGATTCCCATGTCGCAGTCTTTACTACTGGCCAGTTTCCCAAGAGCCAAAGCGGGAACGGCAATGGCAGTGTGGAGCATGACAACACTGGTAGCGCCGGTAGTGGGGCCCATTCTGGGCGGCTGGATTTCAGATAATTATTCTTGGCCGTGGATATTTTATATCAACGTGCCACTGGGGATACTCGCCACCTATTCCACCTGGACAATTTACCGCTCGCGAGAAACCGCAACTAAAAAATTACCCGTCGATACTATTGGCTTGTCGTTGTTAGTACTGTGGATTGCCGCCTTGCAAATCATGTTGGATAAAGGCCGTGAACTTGACTGGTTTAACTCAGGACAAATTATTGGTTTAGCTATCGTTGCCGTCGTAGGCTTGGTGTTTTTCTTAATTTGGGAACGGCATGAAAAGCACCCGATTGTGGATTTATCACTATTTCGCAACCGCAATTTCACTGGTGGCGTAATCGCCTTATCACTAGGTTACGGCGCATTTTTTGGCAACATTGTGATCTTGCCATTGTGGCTGCAAACTCAAATTTCCTATACCGCAACTCAAGCCGGTTTAGCCATGGCGCCGGTGGGCTTGTTCGCCATAATGGTATCCCCGTTTGTGGGCCGAAATATTCATCGCTTTGACGCTCGTATACTCGCGACCTGCGGCTTCTTAATCTTTGCCTTGGTTTTATATATGCGCTCGCTATTTACCAGCGGCGTTGATAACTGGAGCGTAATGCTACCAGCCTATATTCAAGGATTTGCGATGGCGGTATTTTTTACGCCGCTGACGATGCTCATTATGTCGGGCTTAAAACCCGAACAAATACCCGCGGCCAGCGGCTTAAGTAACTTTGTTCGGGTTCTCTGCGGCGGCTTTGGTTCGTCCATTGCCACGACAGCGTGGGACAATCGCTCAGCGCTCCACCACACCCAGCTGATGGAACACGCTAACGCATACAATCCTATCTACACCGATGGCATGCAGAATCTGCAGCAACTTGGCTTAAGCAGTGATCAAGCCAACGCCATGTTCGAGCGAACATTGTCTGTGCAAGCCAGCACCCTTGGTGTAAACGATATATTCTATTTTTCGTCGATGATGTTTCTAGTACTGATAATGGCGATCTGGAGTACCAAACCTATCCACGGCAAACATGCAGTCGTCGATGCTGGCGGCGCTCATTAACAAGATGAAGATATTGCGGAATATGACAAAGTCGGAACAAATAAGTAGCGCTACTTATTTGTTCCGCATGCCGCGACAGAAACTGAAATCGACTTAAACTGGGGCGTATGCGAACGCGGGTCAGTTAAGCGAGAGCTCAAGATATTCGCCTCAGGGTAATACGCTGCCACGCAACCCTTGGGCAGGTTAAACAACTTAACTTCTAGCCCGCACATCTCACCATAGTCAGAACTAACATCAACGGTCTCGCCTTCGCCCACCCCAAGCTCCAAGGCATCTTGCTGATTGAGTAACACCGTCCAGCGATTATTTACACCCCGATAACTATCGCTCTCCTCATAAATAATAGAGTTAAATTGACCTTCGCTACGAATAGTCATCATGGTGTAGGGGCGTGAAGACGCGCCAACGATTCCCGCACTGAGCGGAATCACGAAACGCGCCTTGCCATCCTCGGTATTAAATTCAGGTGTGTGCTTAACACGACCACTGACATAGAACTCTTTTTTTGCGACATCGATATCAGCAAGTTCCTCCAGCCCCGGCACCACTTTTGCGATTGCCTGCCGGACTTTTTGATGACGCTTAAACTCAGCAAAATTGATGGGGCAATCAACCAATAACTGAGTGGCAATATCGGCAAGAATAGCTACCTCTGAACGCACCGAGGCAATCCGCTGAATACCACCATCACTTAGGCGAACGTAGTTGAACATAGACTCTTGCGTGGTCGGCTCTGGCTCTTCATCGCGTGCGCACACCGGTAAAATAAGCACTTCACCAGAATCCACACCCGTGACATGGCCACGGTTAAGCGTTGTCGTTAAAAATATTTTAAAGCCAATATTGTCTAGCGCCTTAGCCGTCCACTTGCTGTCTGGGCTCGCTTCATAGAGATTCCCACCCATCACTAAGGCAGCATCTATACCGCCCTCATAAGCTCGCTCTAAAGATTCCAAAGTATGCATGCCCTTTTCTTTCGGTAGTTTCACCCCGAAGGTTTTTTCAATGCGGCTAAACACCTCGCTAGATAGCACAGGCTTCACACCAATTGTACCAATACCTTGCACATTGCTATGCCCACGCAGCGGTAATAGCCCTGCATGGGGTTTACCGACCATGCCCCGTAGCAAGGCTAAATTACTGATCCACTCGATATTATCAACACCGTGCTGGTGATGGGTCATTCCCATGCCCCAAGCAAAAATCGCGTTTTGCGATTGAATATAAACTTTCGCTACTCGTAGAATGTCTTCTTTTTCAATGCCACAGCAATCTAATAGCGACGCCCAAGATTGGGTCTGCACATGACTCTCAAAATCCGTATAGTCATTAGCGTATTTCTCAATAAAATCAGTAGCACTGCCACCCAACTCAATCACCGCTTTCGCTATTGCCGTAAACAGCGCGATATCACTCCCGATTTTAGGCTGGAGATAAATACTGGCGACTTCGTCGCCGCCTTTTATCATAGAACTAATCATCTTCGGCGCAGCGAACTGGACCAGCCCCGCCTCGCGTAGCGGATTAATCACCACCACCGTGCCGCCACGCCGACGTAAGCCAATAAGTTTATGTAGCAAGCGCGGGTGGTTTGAGGCGGGATTAGCACCAATCAAAAAGAACAAATCACAGTGTGCAATATCATCTAGCTCCACCGTTGCCGTGCCGGTACCTACGGTATTCCCCAGCGCTTCACCGGTTGCTTGATGACAGTAGTAAGAGCAATTGCTGATATTATTGGTACCGTAAAGACGGGCCATAAGCTGTAGTAAAAAACCGGCCTCATTAGACGAGCGACCAGAGCTGTAAAAGAAACTCCGATTCGGCGCTACTTTTGCCAAGCCGTCAGTGGCACACTTAATCGCCCAATTCCAATCCACTTCTTTATAGCGATTTTCGCCGACACCTTTGTAAATGGGCTGCCCCAAACGCCCAAGCCTCTCCAGCTCGCGGGCTGACAGCGCGCGAAATTCTTCCAAGGTATGCTCAAATATTTCAGTGGGGATGGGTGCTTGTATATCGGTAGATTGGGCCTGAATGCTTTTATTACAAACCGAGGGGAACTCATCCAGCTCATTGGTCATTCCGCCGCGCTGGCCGCCCATACCTAGCCCGCAGGCTTTACAGGCGTTCTTGGCAGTCAATGCCTTAGCCGAATTCAGCAGACCTATCCTACGCGCCGTGTTAAGCGTATAGAGTACTTTTTTCGGGCCACCACCAATGACTTTCATAAATTGTGCTGCTCACCAGATTACGACCTTAACCATACTACGCCTATCTAAGGGCTAGCAATAATGACCAGACACATCGGTGATCATTCGGTAAGCGAGAAAAATTGGCCAATCCAATTTTCCTCGCTCATTCATTAAACAGCGCTTATGTTTCCTTCCGCGCCTTTATGTTAACCACCGCCTGAAAACCATCGTGATTATCCGTGATAGATACACCAGATACCGAATACTTAGAATCACTTATAACCAAACCGACACCCGCTCTTACTCTAACTCTGCTTGTTATTGGCTTGGCTTGTTTTGCGAAATCCTGTGATTTAATTTGATAGTCGTCTGCTATATCAACGCCGGTACTACTCGCCACCCCAGATATGACTTCTGACAGCGATTCAGAATCAATATACTGAGAAGAGATGTCTTTTATCTCTGCAATAGATGTCAGCTCTGATGAATTAATTTTCTCAGTGATTTTTTCATTCAATTCAGCAATTTCTTGAGAGTCTTCAATTTTCGAGCTGATACCCTTCAAAATCGAACCACATATTTTGGCATAAGATTGAGACGTAGCTCGTGGCGATACTTTCAAGAACGCGTCTTTCCAGTATTTGGTCTTTTGACCTAAATTATCAACAACAAAGACACCCAAGGCATTAGGCAGAATCAAGGCGCCTTTTTGTATTTTATTCAGCGAAACACCACTTCTTTCAATGATGGAAAATGAATCTGAGGATTCTGAAATTTCCAGAAAATCATCTTTATTTTCCATTTTCAGAACGGCGAGCCCGCTCGATGCTACGCCGTCTACCTGAATACCCGAAAACAATAAAAAGACGAGCTCGCCAGACGCTATATTCTGGTGTGTAGATGTGGCGTACAAATGTTTTGCTAACGACTGGGTGTTCTCCAAAAATTCACTGGGTTCATCAAATATCTTCCCCGCAATATTCGCCACAGCATTCAATGACAAATCAGATTCATGAAAGAAATCGTATATCTCTTTTTGTTTAGACAAAGGAAGCAGATAATTTTTACTGAGTAGTGCTCCTAATGACTCACTTACACTCGATTCTGTCTCTGCTAAGCGCATACCTTCTTCGCGTGTTTTATTGCCTACTCGATGCACGGCAACATTGGTTAGCTGCGCAGAACTTACATCTATCATTTATTACTCCACTTATTATAAAAAGTGATATCGATTCCGCCCGTAATCAACATCAATATATTCTGCCAATGCCTTGCTAGTGCCATCCTGATTGCATCGTAATTTCCATCAAACATGCAAAGCGATAGTTTCAGAGCAAGCGGCCATTATACCAAGTATTGCCATCGGTATTCCCAGCTTCGTGGATGTGGCAGCTAATTAGGGGCGTGAAATGCGAGCGGCAATACAATCGCCATCGCGCTCTGTGCAATATTTATACAGCAACTGGGGTCACGCCTAACTCCATAGGGCGTTAACTGGCGTACCGGGTGTTAAGTGTGTAGCGCACATTAAGTGGTCGTGGTTTGAGTCAATCCGTCTAAGCCCGCTTATACTGCGCAGCAGGTGCCGCCATCTAAGCCACCTAAAGTACCAAGCACCGAATTCACATTAATAATCAACGCACCAGATTTCATAACCGCTAAGGCTTAGCGGCAAAATCTAAAAGGCACTTTTAGATCTATATTGATCACTTCATTTAAATCAACTTCCCTAGGTTTGGTAAACACCAAATAACATTAGCATCTAGCTCAACGAGAGCCGCCTATTAAGCCCGGGATCTATACCGTCACGCCGAATATTGATACTCCACGCGAATACTTTGAGCGTGAAATTGGTGACTGAATAACCTACGTTTCACCAAAATAGGCAACATTCACGGATTAAACGGCGGTAATTGAGGCTTGAATTTAGACCGCTAAGTCGGCAACTTAGTATCAGAGGAAATTAGTCGATTAAGTGGCTATTTTGAAGTGGCAATTAATCTTTAATAAGCTTGAATATCAATATGTTGGCGATTTTTTGAACAACCAAGTAAAATTCGCAATATATTACCGGAAGTCGTTGACAGAGCAGGTCTGCTTCCATATAGTACGCAGCCTGAAGCGCCCGTAGCTCAGCTGGATAGAGTACCTGGCTACGAACCAGGCGGTCGCACGTTCGAATCGTGCCGGGCGCACCAAACATAAGTCTTTGACTTATATAAAAAAACCTAGACCTCTGGTCTGGGTTTTTTTATGCCTGAAATTCCTCTGTGACGCCCCAGTGACAAATCTGGGCTCTACCCAATTAACGGGGGATGGCACTCATTAAACCCTGTTAATCACA
>JAGPVP010000113.1 GCA_018066965.1 Zhongshania sp.
GCCTCAGCGGCCTTCCAGCGGCCAAGAAGTGAATACAGCATATGGAAACGGCGACGACAGCAGAGAGAGGAGCTCTTGGCACTGCAGGGAATCTTGATATGAATTTATTCCGGACAGCAGTGCAATCGAGTTGAGGATGACAATAGTGGACTATGGGTGCCTAGCTACGTTGTGGATGATGACGGGAGTGGTCATGCCCGAAGTGGCGGTATGCACTAAAAACCTCGTCATACCCGACCCCGATCGGGTATCCAGATGAGCGATAGCGAATGCCTTCGCTTTTTACCAAGCACAGCGTTGAATTAAACCCGCGGTATATGGATCCTCAATCGAGTTGAGGATTACAACAGTGGGCTATGGGTGCCCAGCTAAGTTGTGGATGACGACGGGAGTGGGTATACCGAAGTGGCGGGATGCACTCAAAACCTCGTCATACCCGACCCCGATCGGGTATCCAAGTGAGCACAGCGAATGCCTTTGCCTTTTACCAAGTACAGCGTTGAATCAAGCCTGTGGTATATGGATCCTCAATCGAGTTGAGGATGACGAAGGCTGGGAGTCATACCCGACCCCGATCGGGTATCCAGGTGAGCGACAGCGAATGTTTACCATGTGTGGCAAATAAAGCTGAGCATATAAAAGTCGAGGATTCTAGCTTGAGCGAAGCTTTATGTACCAAGCGCGGAAGGGGGCCTTAATAATTCCCTTCAAGGTCTTCGCTAAACACATCTTCCAATGGCTGCCCTGGAATAGCGTGATCTTCGTTTGCCCACGCAACCAAATCATTATTCTTGCAGCGCGCAGAACAGAATGGTCGGTAACTATTGGCGCTATCCCAAACAAGTTCTGTTCCACAATTAGGGCAGGGAACGACAGGTGGCTTTTTAATAAAATTACTCATTTGTCAGTCCTTGCTAGTACTAAAAATTGCTGATGCAACTGGCTTATTTGCCGGTCTAGATCAGTAAATCCAGTGGTATTGTCGATAACATCGGTTGCCACTGCGAGTCGTTCGTTGCGCGTGGCTTGGCTCGCGATAATTCGTTCAACCTGCGCTTGCTCGTTACTGTCGCGTTTCATGGTTCGCTCTAATTGTACAGACTCTGGCACATCAACAACCACAAGTCGCTGACACATGGTCTGCTGCTTGCTCTCTACCAGCAGTGGCGACACATACAGGGCATAACTACTTTGGACTGCGCCGAGTTGTTTAATGGTTTCATTGGCGATAAGTGGGTGCAGCAGAGATTCCAGCCATGTTTTGGCGCTAGTGTCAGCGAAAATGGTTTGTCTCAGCGCAGCTCGGTCAAGCGCGCCGTTACTCAGAAGCAAGTTGTTGCCAAAATGCGCGGCGATTTTTGATAGTGCCTCGGTGCCGGGTTCTACAACCTCGCGGGCGATGACGTCAGCATCGACAACGCCAATGCCGAGTTTTGCAAAGCGACTGGAGGCAGCGGTTTTTCCACTGCCGATACCGCCGGTTAGGCCTACAATAAAATTACTCATATTCTAATCGGATCATCTGACTTAGGTTGATATTTAGGGCTTGCACCGTTTAGCGAAGACCGGCCATGCCAAGGTAAGCATCAATAATAGACTCGCCCCAGAACACCGCGATCCAGCCGGCACCCGCTAAATAAGGGCCGAATGGCATGGGTGTTGATGTTGAATTGCGCCGAGCCGCCAAAATAATTCCGCCGCATACCGCGCCAACCACAGACGACAATAAAATAATTAAGGGTAAAAACTGCCAGCCCAGCCAAGCACCTAAGGCGGCCAATAATTTAAAGTCCCCGTAACCCATACCTTCTTTTCCGGTAACTATTTTAAAGAGCCAGAACACGCTCCACAAAATCATATACCCCAACATGGCTCCCCACAGGGCATCGGTAATCGGAATATGAGCAAAAATGCTGTTATAGAGAAGGCCCAGCCAAAGCAGGGGCAAGGTAAGCTGGTCGGGTAAAAGCTGGTGGTCGATATCGATAACGGTAAGAATTAATAGCAGCCAGCTAAACAAAATAATAGCGAATGCATAAGGGGTGATGCCAAACATCAACAACGGAAAAATACTCGCCAGCGCAGTGATGAGTTCTATCGCAGGGTAGCGAAGACTAATGCCGGTTTTGCAGCTTGCGCAGCGGCCACATAAAAATATGTAACTGATTACCGGAATATTTTGCCACGCTTTTATTGGCGCATGACAAGAAGGGCAGTGCGAGCTTGGTATCGCTAAATTAAACTGTTTGGCTGGGGTTTGAGGTGAGGATGGGTCATCATCATTGAGCAGATACTCACACTCTTGCCGCCAATTTGCTTCCATCATTTTAGGCAGACGGTAAATCACAACATTAAAAAAGCTGCCGATCAGCAAACCAAAAACACCCACTAATCCGATGGTAAACGCGGGGGCGTTTGCAAAGGCTTCAAAAAAAGTCATAAAAATACTCAGGAATAAAAAGCTACATTCAGGCCGTCGAGGATTATTTTAAGTATCAGCTATCGCTGATACTACATCGCAGAACCAAGCATAAATATTGGAAGGTACATCGCTATCATTAATCCGCCGACAAGAACGCCAAGAATCGACATAATGAACGGTTCCAGCAGTGCGGTTAAAGTATCAACGGCATTATCTACAGCTTCTTCGTAATGGGTTGCAACCTTATCGAGCATCTCATCTAGCGATCCTGATTCCTCACCAATAGACACCATTTGCAGTAGCATATTTGGAAATATATTGGTGAACTTGATGGACGAATAGAGTGTTTGGCCGGTGGTGACATCGTCACGGATTTGAATAATTGCTTTTCGATACACAGCATTACCTGCTGCGCCAGACACGGAGTTGAGCGCGTCAACTAAAGGGACGCCTGCGCCAAAAGTGGTTGCTAGTGTTCTAGAGAATCGGGCAATAACGGAATTAAAAACAATGTCACCAATCACAGGAATTTTTAAAGTCATTTTGTCAACCCAGTCGGAAAATCGCGGCGATTTTTCTCTTCCTTTTTTGAATGCGGCACCGGTTACAATAATAGCCCCTAACACTATATACCAGTTTCTTTGGGTCCATTCGGATAGAGACACCACCATCTTAGTAAACGCGGGTAGGTCAGAGCCGAAGCTTTCAAATGTGGTTGCGAAGGTGGGTACAACTTTGATTAATAGGATAGCGGTAACAATAACGGCAACAACCAAAACGGCGATGGGGTAGGTTAATGCTTTTTTGATTTTGGCTTTTAAGGCTTCAGTTTTTTCTTTATAAGTAGCCACTCGGTCAAGCATGATTTCTAGCGTACCGGATTGCTCGCCAGATGCGATTAAACTGCAAAACAGCTCATCAAAATATTTTGGGTGGCGGGCGCAGGCTCCTGCGAAGCCACCGCCTGAGGCCACCTCGTTTTTAATATCTACCACTAAGTCCTGCATAGTAGGGTTTTGTATGCCCTCAATGACTATGTCAAAACTTTGGACTAATGGTACGCCGGCTTTAAGCATGGTTGCCATTTGACGGGTGAAAATTGAAATATCAGCGGGTTTAATCGGTTTTCTATTACTGAAGAGTGGCTTGGGTTTACGTTTTACATTCTTGGCGGCAATGCCCTGCTTGCGAAGGTGAGCCTTTACTAGCGCGCTAGAGCCGGCAATAAGCTCGCCGCGCGTTTTACGCCCCTGCTTATCGACGCCCTGCCAAACAAAAACCTGAGTTTTGGATGTTGTAGCCATTATTAGTCCTTGGTCACTCGGTTCACTTCTTCAAGGCTGGTTACACCCTGCGCGCATTTTTTGAGCGCGGATTGCCGCAAATTAGGAAAGCCCTCTTTTTGCGCTTGCTCAGCTATCTCTATTGAATTGCCGTTTTCCATAATAATACGAGAAATATCCGGTGTAATGCGAACAACTTCGTATATCCCCACTCGGCCTTTGTAGCCGTTGTTGCAGCGCTCGCAACCAACCGGGTGCATTATGGTTGCCGTTTCTAATAACTCTTCCGTAAAGCCCTCTTCTAATAAGGTGTGTTTTGGCACATCTAAGGGTACGGCGCATTCCTTACACAAGCGTCTCGCCAAGCGTTGGGCAATAATAAGGCTAACCGAGGTCGCTACGTTAAAGGCCGGAACCCCCATGTTTAATAGTCGGGTTAGGGTTTCTGGCGCACTATTGGTGTGAAGCGTAGATAACACTAAGTGGCCGGTTTGGGCCGCCTTTATTGCGATTTCTGCGGTTTCTAAATCCCGTATCTCACCAACCATGATGATGTCAGGGTCTTGGCGGAGAAAGGAGCGCAGGGCTTCAGGGAAGCCTAGCCCAACTTTTGCATTAACGTGGACTTGGTTAATCCCCTCCAAGTTGATCTCTACCGGATCCTCTGCGGTTGAGATATTGCGCTCTGGGGTATTCAGGATGTTAAGGCCGGTATATAGCGATACTGTTTTACCAGAACCCGTTGGGCCGGTGACCAGAATCATACCCTGCGGCTGATTCAGGGTTTTCATATACATTTCTTTTTGGGTTGGCTCATAACCCAGTGCATCAATGCCCATTTGCGCTGAGCTGGGGTCGAGTATCCGCAGTACAACCTTCTCACCCCAAAGTGTCGGCAGGGTGTTAACCCGAAAGTCAATGGCGCGGGTCTTAGACAGCTTCATCTTAATGCGACCATCCTGCGGAACACGGCGCTCAGAGATATCCATTTGCGACATCACCTTTAAACGCGCAGCGAGTCGATAACCCAAGGACGCCGGCGGACGCGCCATTTCTTGCAAAATACCATCGGTACGGAATCGCACTCGGTAGGTCTTTTCATACGGTTCAAAATGTATATCCGAGGCACCGCCGCGTATTGCGTCCAATAGTACTTTGTTTACAAACTTAACTACGGGGGCTTCGTCGGCGCCCTTTAGATCAACTTCGCCGCCGCCGTCTTCATCAACGGCCTCAATGTCTAGGTCTTCAAGATTGAGACCATCCATATCGCCAAGGCTGTCGGTAAGCGACTCCTCCTGCGCGGCAAGGTAGCTGTCAATTGCGGTGTTTAGCGCGGCTTCTTCAACAATGATGGGTTCAGTCGTTAAGCCTGTGTGGAATTTGATTTGATCGAGAGCATGAATATTGGTTGGGTCCGACATCCCAATAAATAGCCGCTTACCGCGCTTCCACAGCGGTAAGGTGCGGTGAAGTTTAATCAGCTTGTTCTCAACAATTTTTTGCGGAGCCAACTCAGTGGTATAAGTGCGCAGATCTATAAACGGAATACCAAACTCGTCTGCCGCTATTTCAGCTATCTGCACCCCGTCAGCAAGCTGCTTGCCGACCAAATAAGATACCAAGCTTTTTTTATCTTTCTGAGCGGACTCCTGCGCTTTACGAACGGTATCCTCATCAAGAATCTCGTCGTAAACAAGGCGTCTGGCTAGGCCGTTTAAGGGTGTCATTGAGCTGTTCATGGTTTGCCTGTCTAGTTATTTCCGCGTACACCCATATTTGTTTGAGTTTAGCGCATATTTTTCATGGGAGTGCTTCTGCAGTGTAGCCGTAAAATCTTGTAATCTGAAGCCTTAGACTATTCTGGTGCTATTTTTGCTTCGAGTTAGCTCCTTTGTGGTCATTATATAAAAATTGAGAATGTGAAATGCTGGAAGTGTCGGGAACAAAGGTCTTTGGCTTAGATATTTGCAAGCCTGAATCTGTATTGTATTTATTGTTGTTAGCAACCTTGCTTAGTGTTGCTGTCACTACAGGGACTTGGGATCTAGGAAATTCCCGTATTGTGATGTATCACGAGATCTTTTTTTCTCTTTGTACGGTTTGTTTACTATGGGGGCGGGGTATATTTGATTTATTGAAGGAGAATCGTCTAATCGTCGGGATACTCGTACTTTGGGTTATGAGCATAAGTTATTCATTGATAAGTTCTCCCTATAACTTAGCACATTTATCTATTGGCCGAGCTCGATACTTCGAGACGATATCGCACATTGTTTTTTTTGTGCTATTACTTTCGTTTTTGAGATTGTATTCACCACCTCTGCGTCTTGTTTTCGCTGTCATCCTATTTAGTAACGCCTTCGTTGTCATACAGGCAATGTTAGTTTGGCATTTTAGTCCAGATCCAACTATCCATACCTCCTCGGCATGGTTTAGCCGTTTTCCCTTTGTTGGTCACGCTCGTCATGCAGGGTACAACATGCTGGTAGCAGTGATTTCTGGCGTATTTTTATTACTAGGAAGTAAGCGTGCGCGTGAATCTATTCCTTATGCGATAGGGCTTTTATTGGTATCTGCTTGTTTGTTTTGGTTAGGTGGTCGTGGGTCAATGATCTCGACATTGCTAGCCTTTGGGTTGTTGTTTTTTGCTAGGCCCGAGCTAAAGGCGGCGGGGTTGGCAAAATGTAGCTGCATTTTAGTACTTATATTCGCCGCAGCTATTGTCGCGCATTATTTGGCACAGTTTTCTTGGAACGGCATATCTAATTCCGTTGAGCGTTCGGTTGCAGCTGAAACGGTAAACAGGCTTTCTTCTGGACGTTTGGCTATTTGGACGTATTCGATAGACGCGTTAAAAGGTGATTATTTATTTGGCTTGGGGCCACAGGGTTACCTTTTTATACCGGGTAAGTTGCGGAGCACGGCGATGCCGCACAATGTGATTGTGCAGTTTTTGGTGGAGTGGGGAGTGGTGGGGGCAAGCTTGTTTTCTGCTGCGTATTTGTATGCTTTGTATCGAGGTATCGTTAAGCTTAAGGCAACGGCATATGCAGGAATAGGGGTTCTAGGCGCTGCTGTGATTGTTGCGGCTCTAAGTGTTCATGGTCTTACGGATGGTACTTTTTATCACGGCAAGGCAAGCTTCTATCTTGCTCTGTGTATGGCAATCTGGATTGGCGTGGGAGCGCAAATTAATAGCGCTGGTGTGACAAAAAATGTCAATTAGTGACGGCTTGGGTGTGTTTACGCTATTTGTTATTGCTTATTAATGACGAAATACAGCGATTTAATACTATTTAGTGGTTGGCATAAGACATGCATTTAACTGTTTAGATTGTTGGCTTATACAATCGTTTAACGAACGAAATTTTTGTCCTTTTGGAGAATACAATGAAAAAAGTACAACAAGGTTTTACATTAATAGAATTGATGATCGTAATTGCGATTATCGGTATTTTAGCTGCCGTTGCATTACCTGCTTATCAGGATTACACAGTGCGTGCGAAAATGTCTGAGGTTGTTTTGGCTGGAAGTTCTTGCCGTACTACTATTTCAGAGGTTTATCAAACTGCTGCGTCTGGCACTGCGACAAATCCTGGTCCTAATAATTGGGGGTGTGAGTCATCAACTGCGACTTCAAAATATGTACGTAGTGTCGCAACGAATGCAAACGGTGTGGTAATTGTTACGACGCAAGGTTTTGGTGATACAGATATTGATGCAAAAACAATTGAGTTGACGCCTACTGCTCCAGATGGAACAACAAACTTGGTCGTAACTAATATTCCAACACAGGTTGGTGGCTGGAAGTGTGGCCCTGGTACGACGAACCCAGTTCCTGCTAAATATCTTCCAGGTTCATGCCGTCAATAGGTTGTATGGTTAGATAGAATACACGTTATGTGTATTAATTTGGGGAGCTTCGGCTCCCTTTTTAATGAATGCCAATATGTTAAATCCTAATATGCTATTCCGAATAGCGTTATTCCTCTTATTAGCTTTTGTGGCATATCTTTCCTACTTTGGAGAAGTGAACCCTCATACTCTAGGTTTGCTAAGCGATACATTTGTGTTTTTTATTGGTGTCGCTATTGTTCTGTTTGTGATTCCTTTGGGTAGGCATGTCTTTTCTTTATATTTAGTCTTATCTGCACTGTTTGGCGCTGTTTTGGTTGTAAGTAATTGGTGGCACTTTCAATATTTTCAATCCTATTATAATTATCAATCACTTAATTTGGGGGCTGATATATTAGAAGCTTCTAGTGCCTTTGGTAGCTTTCAATATATGAAAGAGGCTGGATATTTTCTTCTATTGATAGTGGTTTTAGTTTTTATTGCTATCAAGTGTTACCGCAAACCATCTTATCCTCGAATGTATTATTTTATCGCTTCTGCATTTTCTTTTTCTTTGGCGATGATCTGTTGGTTTGTCATCAAGTTTTCTTTGCTTCACTATCAAAATTTAAATATTTCGATTTTACAGCCTTCGTATCTTCATCCGGCGCATGCTTTTTTCATTAGTAATGATAAAAGCCACAATATTGGTGAGTTTGAGCGTGGTGCTGTTGATTATTTTAGTGATATGAGCTTGTTGCAAGATCAGAGGAAGGTAAGAGATTTTGCTAAGAAGTCTTACAATGTTATCTATATCGTCCTTGAATCAACTCGTTCTTCGTTAATTGGTATTTATGGAGGCGATGATAATTTAACACCTAATGTTGACGCGCTATCCAAATCTTTATTGTTGTCAAAAAACTTCTACGCAAATAGCAACTACACCATAAAGGGCGAGGTCGCGAGTTGGTGCGGCATTTTCGATAATAATGCTAAGCCGCCTATATCTAAGTCAGCCAGTTCGATAAAAAATCTTCAATGTTTACCAAAAATTTTGGCTGAGCGTGGTTACGAAACGTCTTACTTTCACGGGAACACCTCGTTGTTTAATAGTCGAGATGAATTTTTGCCATTGGTTGGCTTTCAAAATTTATACTTCCCTGAAGATGAAGAAGGGTCGGAGAATTTACCAAAAATTGGTTGGGGCATTGCCGACGAGTATATGTATGAGTATATGCTCGATACCTTGCTTAAAAATAGTAAACCATTTTTCGCACATTTTATGACCGTGAGTAGTCATTACCCTTACGGCTGGGACTGGGGTATACCTGTGCCAATGAAAGAATACCCAAACCCGAAAAGCCCATCCGAGGTGTTCCAGAATTACAAAAATGCGGTGTTCTATGAAGATTATGCGCTAGGGAAGTTTTGGGAGGCATTTAAAAAATCTGCCCTGTATGAAAATACCATTGTGGTCATAACCGCCGACCACGGTGTATGGGTATTTGACGATGAGCAAGAAAAAACGCTGTTGCAAAAGAACGAGGAGTTTTTCCGAATTCCGCTACTTATTTATCACCCAGATATTAACGAGCCAATAGAGTTAACAGATACGGCAAGCCAAATCGACCTTCCGGAAACAGTCTTAAACATGCTTGGCATAACAGAGTATGACGACTTCTTCGTGGGGAAAAATATTTTACAGAAAGTCGAAAACCCGTGGGCGATTATGATGAAACAGGGCGATATCGTCGTGAGAAAGAACGATACCATTTGCCACGTTGAGGGTGCAGGTTGCGCTGGAATTCAGCAAGATTGTGTGGCAATCGAATACGGTGAACTGTTGCCTGATATTGATAAATTACTGCGTTGTCAGAGAATTGATGGTGATTTGTTGCAAGATGGAGCTGTTATTACTGAGTTACCGCCCAATCCTGAATTGATGGATAAGGCGTTTGGCCTTATCCGTTATCATAATAAGAAAGTATTTATGAATTGAGCAGGTATTAATGTGCTTTATATAGCTGTCTCAAGGTTCAGCTAATATTCCCAGTCACCCGAACCCGCCGGCTAGTCGGCGCCACTTTCTCCGTCTTCGCCGCTTCGCGATTTTTAATGCCAGTGTCGATGATGTTTTTCAGGGCGATGATCATGCCGGTAAAGATGAAGGCACCGGGTGGGAGTATGGCGACAAGCACTGCGGTGTAGTCGTCTACAAAAACAATCTTCCAGTGCAGGCTCCCAGTATGAGCTTGAGTAAGACCCTAGGTGGATTCCTCAATCGAGTTGAGGATGACGGTGGTAGAACGTTGAGGATGAGGGTGGTGGTCGTGAGGATGGCATTGGTGGTCGTTGAGGATGACGGTGGTAGACGGTTGAGAATGGCATTGGTGGGACGTTGAAGGTGACGTTTGGTATGTTGAGGGTGACGGTGGCGCAACCCCCACGTCATCCCCGACCCCGATCGGGGATCCAGGTGAGCGTAGCGAATTGTTTTTATGTCCGGTACACGGCACCTAGCGATTTTATGAAACTTGCCCGTACGAGGTTTTTTAACTATAGTTTGTAAGAAATATGCTTACATGTGGGGTGTGTTATGACAGCTACGATTACCTTCAGGCCGACTGAAGAGCAGGGCGGATTTATCGAACATTTGATCGACACTGGGGATTTCTCCAATCAGAGTGAAGTCATTAGGGCTGGCTTGCGGTTACTCCAGGAACAGCAGGCTACATTAAAGCTGACTCAGTTACGGCAATTGCTTCGAGAGGGGGAGCATAGCCCTATAATTGAGGCTTGGAGTGCCCAAGGGTTTGTGAGCAGGATGAAAGAGAAGCACCGTGCCAAATAGTCCGTCTTTTTATGTTCATGAAAAGGCGGATAGCGATCTTGAAGATATTTTTGATTATAGCGTTGAGAATTTTGGCTTTGCCCGCGCGGAGCAATATGTTTATGAGATTGAACAGGTTTTTAGGAGTCTTGCAGAGAGCCCTAAGTTGGGCGCTAGTTTTGATCCAGATGTGAGAAAATATTTTCGATACCCAGTTGGCACTCACTGGATATTTTATGCTCCTGTAAATAATGGCATCGAGGTGTTTCGCATTCTTCATCAGAGTATGCTGCCGCAACTTCATCTTTAAATAACAAGATAATCGGCTCGCTAAAGACTCTGGTCTGTACCTAAGTATAATTTGTCATCCCACGACGGAAGGTGCGCTATTGCAATGGCGCCACTATTTAGCGAACAGCCTTAGCTAATATTCCCCGTCACCCGAACCCGTCTGCTAGTCGGTGCGACTTTTTCAGTCTTCGCCGCTTCGCGATTTTTAATGCCGGTGTCGATGATGTTTTTCAGGGCGATGATCATGCCGGTAAAGATGAAGGCGCCGGGTGGGAGTATCGCTACGAGTACGGCAGTGTAGTCGTCTACTAAAACAATTTTCCAGCTTTTAGCGCCTTCACCGAAGAGTAAATCCATATTGGCGAAGATAGCGCCGGTGCCGATAATTTCTCTGACTGCGCCTAGTAACATTAGGATGACGGCGAAACCTACGCCCATGATGAAGCCGTCGTACATGGCAGGTAGGACTTTGTTTTTGCAGGCAAAGGCGTCGGCACGGCCGAGGATGACGCAGTTGGTGGTAATGAGTGGCAGGAAGATGCCGAGTATTTGGAATAGCTCGTAGGCGAAGGCCTGCATGAGTAGTTCTATGCAGGTTACTGCTGCTGCGATGATCATGACGAAGGCCGGTAGGCGAATCGCATCAGAGGCGAAGCTACGGATCATCGAAACAGCGGTGTTAGATACAGTGAGTACCAGCATGGTGGCTAGGCCCATACCAAGCGCATTAATCACGGAGCCGGTAACGGCGAGCAGGGGGCATAGGCCAAGTAATTGAACGATGGCGGGGTTGTTCTTCCACAGGCCGTTTAGGGAAATCTCGCGGTAGCTGATATCACTCATCGTTGCATTCCTACGTCGGTGCTTATTTGCTGTTCGCCTCTATTCTTTGCAGTGGCGTCGATGATCTCTGCTTTGTTTGCAGCGTAATATTGTAAGGCTTTATGTACGGCTTTGGTTACGGCGCGCGGGGTAATGGTCGCGCCGGTGAATTGGTCGAAGACGCCTTTGTCTTTTTTCACGGCCCACTTTGATTCTTCTGGATTGTTTAGGCTTTTATCTAAAAAGCCGTCTACCCAGTGGCTCTTTTTGTAATCGACTTGGTCGCCCAAACCCGGTGTTTCACGGTGTGACAGTACGCGCACGCCGGAAATGGTGCCGTCTGATTTAATGCCGACAATCATATCGATATCGCCAGTGTAACCATCCCGAGCGGTGGCGGGTAAAATGGCGCCGACGAATTCGCCGTTCATGGTAGCGCGGTAGAGCTTCTTGGCTTCGCGTAGCCCTAATAATTCACTGTCGTTGGCGCTAAGGGCGTCGTCTAGCATGGAGTTGTCGTGGCTAGATTTTGGGAAGAGTTCTAGTAGTGCGCTCTCTTCTGCGTGGCGGATATTGTCTTGGATTAAACCGCGAGTAGATAAGTAGGTGCCGGCAATAACGCCGGTAGTGACGATGGCGAAAAGACCCAGTAATAAGCCGTTTTTTGTAATGGATTGGCCGAGGATGTTCATGACTTTCCTCCTTGCTGATCCTTTAATTTATGACCGTAGGTTCTGGGTTGAGTGTAGTGGTCGATAAACGGCGCGGCAAAATTCATTAATAAAACTGAGAACGCCACGGCGTCGGGGTAGTTACCCCATACTCTAATAATGTATATCAACACCCCGATGAGGGCGCCGTAAATGAGGCGGCCGCGATTTGATACGGCGGAGGTCACAGGGTCGGTGACGATAAAAAATGCGCCCAGCATGGTGCCGCCGCTGAGCAAGTGAAACAGTGGCGAGCCACCTGATGCGGAGCTTCCGCCATCGTAAAATAGCGCTGACAACAGTGTTAGTGAGGCCAACATGCTAACGGGGGCGTGCCAGGTAAATACGCGTCGATATAGAAGGTAAATGCCACCTAGTAGAAAGCCGATATTGGCCCATTCCCAGCCGATGCCCGCAAATTGACCGAACTGGGCAGACTCCTGCCGCAGGTCTTCGATGAGTAGGGAGTTGTTTTGTTTAAGCACGTCTAGCGGCGTTGCCATTGTTATGGCGTCGATCGATTCGCGGCCGAATCCAAAGCAATAGCGCAGGGCGTCTATCGGCCCGAGTAAGTCACCGGCAAAGCTGCCTTGTGGCGCAAGCCATGTTGTCATTTGCACTGGGAAGGAAATGAGCAGCATGACGTATGCGGCCATGGCGGGGTTGAAGGGGTTGTAGCCCATGCCGCCGTAGAGTTGCTTGCATATAAGAATGGCGAAGCCGGTGCCGATCATGATCAGCCAGAACGGTGAGCCCGGCGGTAGCGCGATACCTAATAAAAATGCGGTGACAAGGGCGCTATAGTCGTTGAGGTAAAAAGCGATGGGGCGCTTGCGTAGTTTTAAGGCTAGGGCTTCAAAGGCCAGTGCGGTAATGCTCGCCCAAAGAACGTTGACGAGTGTGCCAAATCCGAAAAACCACGTGAGTGAGAATAGGCCGGGAATAGTCGCCAATAGTACCAAGCGCATGACTCGCGCGGTGCTCATTGGCCCGTGGGCGTGTGGTGAACTGACTTTTAAAAATCCCATAGTCTCATTCGTGCTCGTTATTCAGGTTTAGCTCAATTGCTGCTGAGCGGCGGCCAATTTTTCTTCTAGTTTTACTAGTGAATCGGCCAGTATGTCTGCTTTGTCGTCGCCAGCTGCGCGGGCGGCCTCGAGTTTCTCTTTGCTTTTGGCAATGCGATTTTCAAGCGACTCGATATTTTGCTTAATTTTATCGGCCTCGCTCATATTCGCCTGCGCTTCACGTGCGGCTTTGGCGCGTTCGATGGCGGCTTGAACGGGGTCGTCACTCGCCACTTGCTCGGCGGTGTCATTCGCGCCCAGTGTGGCTTGGTGATCCGCAAGTTCTTTTTTGGCGGCATCGAGTTTCGCCTGTGTTTTCTCAACACCAGTTGCAAAGGCACCGACATTGGCGTCGTTTTGTTCCTGCGCCAAAGCCAATTTTTGCTGGGCTGCTGCGAGTCGTTTTTCTGTTGTCGCGACGACGTTTTGCAGGCGCGTGGTTTTGTCTTCGGCGCTTTCATCGGCGCCTGCTCCTGCGCGTTTTGCCAGTGCGCGGGCAATGGCGGCTTGGGCAGGGTCGGTACTGTCTGTGCTTGGTGCTGGTGTTTTTGCTGGAGCTAATGTCGCCTCATGCGCTGCCAATTCTTGTTTAATTGAAGAGAGCTTTTCTTCGGTTTTGCTCACTGCTGTTGCAAAGGCGTCGGCGTTGTCGCTTTGTTGTTCTTGAGCGAGGGCGAGTTTTTCTTTCGCTGCCACTAGACGTTTTTCTGCGCCGGCTAATAATTTTTGCAGACGCTCGGTTTTTTCTTGTGGGCTTTCTTCTGCGCCACCGTCACGTTTGGCTTGCGCGCGGGCGATAGCGGCGTGGGCAGGATCAGCGGATTCTGCTTGCTTGGCTTTGCTGCGTTCTATTGCCGCTTGAATGATATCGGTTTTGCTGGTTTCTGCTGCGTTTGCAGCGGCCGCTGCTTTGGCCTTGGCGGCTTCCATACGCGCTGCGCGTTTGGCTTCTTTCTCGGCTTCTTCCTGTTCTAGTCTGGCGGTGCGCGCTTCAAAGCGTTCCTTGGAGCGCTCAGATTTAATTTTGTCTTGTTGGGCTTGGCGAATCTCAGCTTTTGAGGCGCGGTAATACTGCACCAGCGGAATATTGCTGGGGCAGACAAAGGAGCAGGCGCCGCATTCGATACAGTCGAATAGCTGATGATTTTCTAACTTTTCATGTTCTTGGGCGCGAGCGAACCAATACATTTGCTGGGGTAGCAAGGACACGGGGCAGGCTTCTGCGCACATGCCGCAGCGAATGCAGGCTTGGGCCGGCGGCGGTGGCGGTAATTCAGCCACGGTCGGTGCCAATACGCAGTTACTGGTTTTTACGATGGGTACGGCGGTGTCTTGCAGGGTGTAGCCCATCATGGGGCCGCCCATAATTAAGCGAATGCAATTGTCTTTGTTAAATCCGCTTTTGTTCAATAAATACTGAACGGGAGTGCCGAGTAAGACTTCGTAATTTTGTGGTCGTTCGCAGGCTTCACCGGTGATGGTGGTGATGCGGGAAATGAGCGGTTCGCCAAATTGGATGGCGCGGTAAATGGCCGTTGCGGTGCCGATGTTTTGACACACTATTCCTACGTCCGAGGGAAGGCATCCGGCGGGAACTTCTTTGCCGGTTAAAATTTGAATAAGTTGTTTTTCACCACCGGAAGGATATTTGGTCGGGAAAACTACGATCTCGATGCCGGTGCCTTCTGCCGCTTTTTTAAGCGCGGCAATGCCTTCGGGCTTATTGTCTTCAACACCGATTAAGGTTTCTTTATTCGGCTTAATGATATGGCGAAGTATTTCTGCACCGGCGATGATTTCCGCTGCGCGCTCACGCATAAGAATGTCGTCAGCGGTGATATAGGGTTCGCATTCGGTGCCATTTAAAATCAGTGTTTCTATTGGCTTGTCGTCGCGGGTGCTGAGTTTAACTGCGGCCGGAAATCCCGCGCCGCCCATACCGGCGATACCAGCTTGGCGAATGCGGTCGACTAATTCGAGTTTGCTGAGCTGGGTATAATCCTCTACGCCTTGATGGGTGATCCACTCGTCTTTGCCGTCAGTGTCGATAACAATGCAACTTGCGCTCATGCCTGATGGATGCGGAATAACGCGTGATTCTATGGCGGCAATAGTGCCAGAGGTGGGCGCATGAACCGGCGCGCTGACAAAGCCTTTGGCTTCTGCAATCATCTGGCCTTTAAGCACGCGGTCGCCGACATTGACGATGGGACTGGCTGGCGCGCCAATATGTTGCGCCAAAGGCAGAATAAGCTGTGCTGGAATGCCCGCGTTTTCTATGGGGTTGAGTAAGGACTGGTGTTTGTTTTCAGCGGGGTGAATGCCGCCGTGAATGTCCCATATTTTTCTCATGCGTTAGCTCCACTTTGTTGTGGAGTGCCGCGATCTGAGGCAATGAGATCTTCGGGCGGTTTGGGTTTGTCCCAGTGCCATGTTTGCAGGCTGGTTTCTATGGGGAGCATGTCGATACAGTCTACGGGGCAAGGTTCTACGCAGAGGTCGCAGCCGGTGCATTCGCTGGCGATGACGGTGTGCATGTGTTTGGCTGAACCGAGAATGGCGTCTACCGGGCAAGCCTGAATGCACTTGGTGCAGCCGATGCATTCAGCTTCACGGATAAAGGCAACCGAGGGCACGGCCTCTTCTGCGGCGTCTAGGGGTTTGGCCTCTACACCGAGCAAATCTGCCAAGGCTGAAATTGTTGCTTCGCCACCGGGCGGGCATTTGTTGATGTCGTCGCCGTCGGCAATGGCTTGTGCGTAGGGGCGGCAACCGGGATAACCACACTGGCCGCATTGGGTTTGCGGCAGCAGCGATTCGATTTGATCGGCGATGGGGTCGCCCTCGGTTTTAAATTTTACCGCGGCAAAGCCCAGCAATGCGCCGAACACGAGGCCAAGGCCGACCAGCGCTAATAAAGAAGCTAGAAATGGGTTTTGGGCAATCAGTTCAATCATGTTTCCAGCCTATACCAATCCAGCAAAGCCCATAAAGGCAAGCGACATCAGGCCGGCGGTAATCATACCTACGGCGGGGCCTTTAAACGGAACAGGTACGTCGGCGGCGGTGATGCGTTCGCGCATGGCGGCAAACAGTACCAATACCATTGAGAAGCCGGCTGCGGCACCAAAGCCATAAAGTGTAGATTCTACAAAGCTGTGGTCTTTATTGATGTTGAGCAGGGCGACGCCCAATACCGCGCAGTTGGTGGTGATCAGCGGTAAAAATACCCCGAGTACTTTGTAAAGCATGGGGCTGGTTTTACGCACGACCATCTCAGTGAATTGCACAACTACCGCAATCACTAATATAAAGGTGATGGTGCGCAGGTATTCTAAGCCTAGTGGAATGAGTAGCCATTCGTAGGTGAGCCAGCTGCAAATAGAGGCGAGGGTCAGTACAAAGGTGGTGGCGCTAGACATGCCGATGGCGGTTTCGAGTTTATTAGACACGCCCATGAAGGGACACAGGCCTAGAAACTGCACCAGTACGAAGTTGTTGACCAGAATGGCGCTGATTAACAATAGTGAATAGTCTGCTAACACAATTTTTAGCCTCACCTTTGCATCGCAATGCGACGTCTATTCTGGCTGGGCAATACGCAGTATTGCGGGCCAGATCGTCATTATCGGGCGATCTTAGTTTATTTCGATCAAGCGTTCAATTTAAAAAGCGGTAATGCTTTTGGCTTATCTGTTGTTGATAAGCCAAGTCGCTTACTGGATTTTCATGCCCGCTTTGGCACCGCTGTCGGGGCTGAGTAGCCATATTTCTTGGTCGCCGGGGCCAGCAGCAAGCACCATGCCCTCTGACATGCCAAAGCGCATTTTGCGCGCCTCAAGGTTGGCGACCATGACGGTAAGCTTGCCCACCAATTGTTGGGCATTATACGCAGTTTTAATGCCCGCAAAGACTTGGCGTGTGCCTAAATCGCCCAAACTGAGTGTCAGTTTTAGTAATTTGTCGGCGCCTTCTACTGCTTCGGCGGCCACAATTTCAGCTACGCGCAAATCAATCTTAGCAAAATCAGGGTAGGCAATTGTGTCGGTTATACCGGTGTCTTTGTCTTTTGCCGCCTGTTTCGGTTTGGCTGCGGGGGCTGGTGCCGGCGTATTGTCGCTGCTTTCATCAACCATGGTGGCAACTTTGTCGGCGTCAACTCGGCTCATCATCGCCTTGAAGGGTTCAATAGCGTGATTGTGTAGCGGTGTAAATTCACCCTGCCATGTTAATGAGCAATTTAAAAACTGCTCCGCTTTTATAGCGAGTTCGGGTAATACCGGTGATAGATACGTGGTGAGTACGCGGAAAATGTCGATGCATTGGGAGGCAACGTCCGCGGCAAGGGCGACGGTATCGTCTGATTTTGCCAGCTTCCACGGTTCGCATGAATCGAAGTATTCATTGGTTGCATCTGCCAGTGCCATAATCTCACGCACGGCTTTGCTGTATTCGCGCTGCTCATAGAGCTGCGCAATATTCGCACTTGCGCCAGTGACTTGTTGCCAAAGGTCTGCGTTGTGTTGGCTTGCGCTGAGCTTGCCGTCATTGCCTTTTTGCACAAATTTGGCACTGCGGCTGGCGATATTCACAAGCTTACCAACGAGGTCTGAGTTCACGCGGTTAATAAAGTCTTCAAGATTGAGGTCGATATCGTCGACCGCGCCCGAGAGCTTAGCGGCAAAATAGTAGCGCAGGTATTCGGCCGGTAAGTGTTTTAAATAGGTTTCTGCTTTTATAAATGTGCCGCGCGACTTGGACATTTTTTTGCCGTTCACGGTTAAAAAGCCGTGGGCATAGATCGCGGTGGGCTGACGGAAGCCAGCTGAATCCAGCATGGCGGGCCAGAACAGGCCGTGGAAATTGATAATGTCTTTACCAATAAAGTGGTAAAGCTCTGCCGTGGAGTCTAGGCCCCAGTATTCATTAAAGTCGCGGCCATTTTTTTCGCACCAGTTTGCGCAGCTGGCCATATAGCCGATGGGGGCATCTAGCCACACGTAGAAAAATTTACCCGGCGCGCCGGGAATTTCAAAACCGAAATAGGGGGCGTCCCGCGAGATGTCCCAGCTTTGCAGGCCTGCGTCTAACCATTCGCGCAGCTTGTTGGCAATTTGTGGTTGCAGTGCGTCGCTGTCAGTCCACTTGCGGAGCAGGTTTTCAAAGTCGCCAAGTTTAAAGAAAAAATGCGTAGAGCTTTTTTCGATTGGCGTGGCGCCAGAGATTGCCGAACGCGGGTTGATCAGTTCTGCCGGCGTGTAGGTTGCGCCACAGGCTTCGCAGTTGTCGCCGTATTGGTCGTCGGTTTTACATTTTGGGCAGCTGCCTTTGATGTAGCGGTCTGCCAGAAATAAATTCTTTTCAGGATCGAATAACTGGGTAACGTCGCGGCGCTCGATGTGACCGTTGGCATCAAGGCGCCGATAAATTTCTTCTGAGTAATGTTTGCACTCAGGGGAGTGGGTGGAGTGGTAATTATCAAAACGAATAAGGAAACCCGCTAAATCCCGCTCGTGTTCGGCTTTTACCCGCGCAATTTGCTCTTCTGGGGTGATGCCAAGTTTCTCGGCGGTGAGCATAATAGCGGTGCCGTGGGCGTCGTCGGCGCATAAATAGATGCAGTCGTTGCCGCGTAATTTCTGGTAACGCACCCAAATGTCGGTCTGGATAGATTCCAGTAAATGACCGAGATGAAGTGGGCCGTTGGCGTAGGGCAGGGCACTGGTGACCAGAATCTTGCGCGACATGGGTTTCCTTGTTTGAGCGTTACTGGCCGCGACTGCATATAGCTTGCGGCTCGGATGGATTCAAAGGCGCGAGATTATAGCGTTTTTGGCTCTCTGGCGCATCTGTCTCGGCGTTGTTCGATGTGAGTGCGGCGCGTATACTCGCCGGCTCATTAAATATTTATTCAAGGCAGGGGAAAGATATGTCGGCAGCGCTGGAATCCAGAGTTCGCGAACAACTGATGGCGGTGGTTTTGCCCGGTTTGTCGTCGCCGCTGGCGGAGCTTGCTGATATTGTGTCTTTGACACTTAGTGGCGATCGTGTCGACGTGATTGTTGAGCTAGGCTTCCCTGCCAAAAGCGCGCAGCAACAATATGAAACGCTGCTTGGTGAAGCGCTAAAGCAAGTTGCAGATGTTGCCGCTGGCACAGTGCAAGTGCGCTGGAAAATTGCTGCCTACGCGGCGCAGCAGAATATTCAGAGTATGGAAAATGTTCGCAATATTATTGCGGTCGCTTCCGGTAAAGGCGGTGTGGGTAAATCAACCACCTCTGTGAATCTTGCCTTGGCATTGGCGGCAGAAGGCGCGCGGGTGGGCTTGCTCGACGCTGATATCTACGGGCCTAGCGTGCAAATGATGCTGGGTATTCCCGATGGCCAGCGTCCTAAGCAATATGGCACCCACTATTTACTGCCGATAGAAGCCTATGGCGTGCAGTCTATGTCTATGGGGTATTTGGTCACCGCCGATACGCCGATGGTGTGGCGCGGGCCGATGGCAACCGGTGCCCTGCAGCAGTTATTAAACCAGACGTATTGGCAGGATCTGGATTATTTGATTATCGATATGCCGCCAGGCACGGGTGATATTCAGCTAACACTGTCGCAAAAAGTGCCGGTGTCTGGCGCGGTTGTGGTGACCACGCCGCAAGATATTGCGCTGTTAGATGCTAAGAAAGGCATCGAAATGTTCCGCAAGGTGTCGGTGCCGGTATTGGGTATTGTTGAAAATATGGCGGTGCATATTTGCAGCGAGTGCGGCCATCACGAACACGTATTTGGTCATGGTGGCGGCGACCGCATGGCGCAATCTTATAATGTGCCCATGTTGGGCGCTTTGCCTTTGTCAATGCAGATTCGCGAGCAAGCAGACCTTGGTAAGCCGGTTCTCGCATCTGACCCGCAGGGTAGTGCTGCCATGTTGTATCGGCAGGTCGCGATTAGTATGACCGCCGAATTAGCTAAGCGTCAGCGCGTGCAGAGCAATGCTTTTCCGAATATTTCGATTAGCGACGATTAAGGTCGCGCGTGTTGATTGGCAGATGGTATGAATAAACAGCTAGAGGGAATGCAATGAGTATTAAGGCCGATAAGTGGATTCGTCGTATGGCTGAGAGCGAGGGTATGATTGAGCCCTTTGAGCCGGGTCAGGTACGTACACGCGACGACGCGAAAATTATCTCTTATGGTACATCTAGCTACGGCTACGATGTTCGCTGCTCTAATGAATTTAAAGTGTTTACGAACACCTATTCTGCGACGGTAGATCCAAAGGCCTTTGACGAAAAAAGCTTTGTGGATATCACCGCCGATTACTGCATTATTCCACCCAACTCCTTCGCCTTGGCGCGCACGGTTGAATACTTTCGTATTCCGCGTAGCGTGTTAACGATGTGTCTGGGTAAGTCGACCTATGCGCGTTGCGGTATTATCGTTAACGTCACTCCGCTAGAGCCAGAGTGGGAAGGTCACGTGACCTTGGAATTTTCCAACACCACAACTTTGCCAGCGAAGATCTATGCCAACGAAGGCGTAGCGCAAATGCTGTTTTTTGAGTCTGATGAAATTTGCGAAGTCAGCTATAAAGATCGCGGTGGCAAATATCAAGGTCAAACCGGCGTTACCCTTCCTAAGACCTGATGATAAAAAGGCGTTAGGATCGCAAGCGATATAACAGTGGTGATTTGATATTGGTAGCCACTCAGCATCGTTTGCCATCCCTGATGCTGGGTGAATCGACGTTCTTAAGTCGTGCTTGATTATTCTTCGTATCCATAAAACTACTGCCATGCCCGACTCGATCAGGTATCTATAGTGAGCGTTAGCGAATGCTTTTGCTTTCGCGAAGCGCGGACTAGCTTGGAGCCTGAGGCCTATGGATCCCCGATCGGGGTCGGGGATGACCAATTGCTCGTCATACTCGGCCACGACCGAGTATCCAGAGTGAGCGTAAGCGAATGCTTTTGGTTTTGCGAAGCGCGGACTAGCTTGGAGCCTGAGGCCTATGGATCCCCGATCGGGGTCGGGGATGACGGTGCTAGTTGGGTCGGGAATGACGGTGGTGCGTGGGTCGGGGATGACGGTGGTGCGTGGGTCGAGGATGGCATCAACTCCTTACTTAGTCATACCCGACTCGATCGGGTATCCAGAGTGAGCGTAAGCGAATGCCTTTGTTTTTGCGGAGCGCTGAGGATTGCAATGCTGGCTCGGAATGACAGAGTCATCGGTCCGCGTTGGTTCTATATGCTTTTTAATATAAGGGTTTAAATGCCTATTGGCGCAGGCCTTTAACGGTTTTACCGTTGAGGGTGGCGCTGAGAAGTTCCAGTGAGTAAACCTCGTCATCTTCCCGCTGTTCTAATTTCACTATTAAGTAGTTCCAGTCTTTTGCTAGCCAAATGGTGGTCTCGCTACTGCTGCCTGGGCGCGAGCGGAGTAGCTTGATGGTCTGCAATTTACCGGCGGCGCTGTCGATGGTTTCTTCGCCTAGTTGTTTCACGGTGTAGGTTTTGTGTTTGCCGCGATTAACCACGGTTAGGCTTATTTCTTTATCAAGACGGTTGTTGATGATGGCTTCGCGCATTTTGAGTTGTGCACCGAGCTGGTCAAAGGTGTCGTCGCTAATCTTTGAGGACCAGGGTTTGCGATATTTTTTATCGCTGGCCGAGTGCGTTGCCCAATCAAAATTAATACTTTGATCTTGTTTGCTACTCATATTGTTTGAGTATTCGTAGTGCAAGGGGCGTAAGCCATCTTTAGAGTTTTCGATGAGGCTTTCTTCGTTTACTTTTATAAACATGAGTTTGGCGTGTTGGGATAGCAGCCAGTTGTTACCCTGTTTGCTTAAGGTGCGTGTGGCATTGGTGCTGAGGCTATCGCTACTGATTTTGTATTCCGCTTGGTAGGGCAGAATTTCGCCGCTTTTTGGAGCTTGGGCTTTAATAGTTTGAGGTTTGGTGGCTTGGGTTTCTATCGGCTCGGCGTTAATGGGCTCGACTTGAACCAGCATTTTTGGGCTGGCATCGGGAAATGCGCTAATGCCGCCGCCACTTGCAAAGGCGATGTTTGATAGGGTGCAGCATAGTAATGCGAGCAGACTAATCCGGCTGAAAGAGCACGCCGTTTTCGGGTAGATTTTTATCATCAAGTACCGCCTTTGAATTCCGCAAACTCAAACGTCCTTCAGCAAACCACTGTGCCGCTAAAGGGAAGATTGTGTGTTCTTTGGACAATACGCGATCTGCGAGTGTTGCAGCGTCATCGCCATCAAATATAGGTATTTTTGCCTGAATTATCGGCGGACCGCCGTCTAGCTCTTCGGTGACGAAATGCACGGTTGCACCCGCTTCCGAGTCGCCAGCATCCAGGGCCCGCTGATGCGTGTGTAGGCCGGGATATTTTGGTAGTAGTGATGGATGGATATTTATGAGGCGGCCTAAGTAGTGCCGTACAAAGCCAGGGGTGAGAATGCGCATAAAGCCGGCAAGGATAACTAGGTCTGCGCCAAATTCGTCAATTTTAGCTAGTAATGCGGCGTCGAAATCTTCGCGATTAGCGAACTGTTTGTGATCAATGCAGGCGGTGGTGATACCGGCCTGTTGGGCGCGAACAAGGCCGAAGGCGTCGGTCTTGTTGCTAATGACAGCACTGATTACGGTGTTCGGCAGAGTTTCGTTTTCGCAGGCATCGATAAACGCCTGCAAATTGGAGCCGCTGCCAGATAGAAGAATCACCAGCTTGCAAGGCATGGAACTATTGGCCTTCAATGATGACTTTAGGCTCGTCTTCCCCTGCGGCTTCAATACTGCCAATCAGCATGGCGGTTTCGCCCTGTTGATTTAACATATCAATAACGCCTTCGGCATCATCTGCTGCAACGGCTAATACCATACCGATACCACAGTTAAAGGTGCGGTACATTTCCCGCGCCTCGACATTGCCTTGTTCTTGCAGCCACTGGAATATTGCGGGGAGCTCCCAGCTGTTGCCGTCGATAACAGCCTTGGTATTGCGGGGCAATACGCGGGGGATGTTTTCTAATAGGCCGCCGCCAGTGATGTGCGCAAGTGCGTTAACACGATACTGTTTAATGACGCGAAGTATGGGTTTGATATAAATTTTAGTCGGCACAAGTAGGGTTTGCCCCAGCGTGCTGTCGCCAAATGCTTGGTCGAGCTTGGCGCCGCTGTGCTCAATAATTTTACGAATTAGTGAGTAGCCATTGGAGTGCGGGCCAGATGAGGCGACGCCAATTAATTTATCGCCGATACGTACCGAGTTGCCATCAATGATGTTGGCTTTTTCTACGACGCCTACGCAAAAACCTGCAAGATCGTAGTCATCGCCTTCATACATACCCGGCATTTCAGCGGTTTCACCGCCAACTAATGAGCAGCCTGCTTGTTCGCAGCCAGCGCCGATGCCGGTAACAACGCTGGTCGCGATGTCAACATTTAAAGCGCCGGTGGCATAGTAGTCGAGGAAAAATAAAGGCTCTGCACCCGTAACAAGCAGGTCATTGACGCACATGGCGACAAGATCTATGCCGATGGTGTCGTGAATACCGACTTCCATCGCAAGTTTTAGCTTGGTGCCGACACCGTCAGTGCCAGATACTAGAACGGGTTCTTTGTAACCGGTAGGGATTTGGCATAGCGCGCCAAAGCCGCCAAGGCCACTCATGACCTCGGGGCGGCGGGTGCGTTTGGCCACATCTTTAATGCGTTCTACGAGTGCGTCACCGGCATCGATGTCTACGCCGGCGTCTTTGTAACTTAAGCTTGGCTTACTGGTGTCAGTCATAATCGTTTGGCTGTCCTCTAAGAGGGCGCTATTCTAGCTTGATTGGGAGTTTAATTCAGCAGCAAAAAGGTGACTTTTTGCCACTAGTCACGACGATGACAGAGTGGCTTGCTACAATGGCCCGTCGCAGCAGGGAAAAGGACGTGTATAAAGTGATACAAATTATTCGGGTGCTGGTATCGGCCGCAGTTATTTTGATGGCCTTCTCTGGCCAGGTTATAGCAGCAGTCGTAGGGAATTTATATGACGAGCAGCTGATTGTTGAGTCCCAGTCCCGCGATGCGTTAAAGCAAGGTGCGGCTACTGCTTTAGAGCGCGTCTTTATTAGGGTGTCGGGGCGGCGCCAAGTGAGTGATAACCCCGTGGTGTCGTCGGCGCTTGCTGATCCTGAGCCGTTTATGACCCAGTATCGTTATCAGCGCAGCAAAAATGCGGAGGGTGTTGAGGAGTTGCTCTTGAATCTAAGCTTCTCTCCTCGGCAGGTGAATGCCTCATTGCAGTCCGCGGGCTTGCCAATCTGGTCTTCAAATCGGCCTGCAGTACTAGTGTGGCTAGTTGCGGACACAGTAGGTGGTCGGCAATTTGTTGGCGCTGAGGCGGATGCTAAATTGTTATCGGCATTGGAAGCAGAGGGGCAGCGACGCGGCGTTATTATACAAATGCCGCTGTTTGACCTTGCAGACTACACGAATCTGAGTGCCAGCCAGTTGTGGCAAATGTCGGTCGATGATGTGCGCAGAGCGTCTGCGCGTTACTCTACGCCATTTATTTTAATGGGGCGGATTTCGCAATTCTCGACTGGGCAGTGGGTTGGTAGTTGGGTCGTGTTGCAGGGTGATGAGTCGCTTCGTTTGGATAGTGAGGGTATGACCGAGGCCGAGGTCATGGCAGCCCCTATCGATTATCTTGCAGATATGCAGGCAGCGACGTATTCGGTGTCTGCTGGTGCGGGGAATAGTGCTAATACCTTGATCCACGTTTCGGGCGTTAAAGATTTTGCCAGTTATGCAAGCTTGGTTACCTACCTTGAGGGCTTGGCCGTTATTCAGCACGCCAATACCGTTTGGCTCGATAAAGATCAGTTGATTTTGGAGCTGGTGCTTAATGATGATATGGAAAAAGTGAAGCGTTTTTTGAGTCTCGATGGGCGCTTATTAGAAGCTAGCGCGAACGCAAATAAGCCTTTGCCACGGTCTGTGCGTGGTTACTATCAGTGGGCGGGGCAGCGATAGTGATCAGTATATCTAAACCAGTTTGGGGTTTGCTGGCCGTTGCCACCTTTATTGTCACTCTACATTTATTGTCACCTATCTTGATGCCATTTTTAATCGCGGCAGTGTTTGCCTACATGGGTGATCCCTTGGCAGACCGGCTTGAAGCGCGAGGTATGGCGCGAACGATGGCAGTGGTTACGGTGTTTGTTGTATTAACCTTGCTTACTGTTTTGCTGATGCTGGTGACGGTGCCGCTGTTAATTGAACAAATACAACTGCTGATAGAGCGTATTTACGACGGCGTGGCATGGCTCCAGCAAACGGGCTTGCCAAGATTGCGTCATTATCTAGACCTGCCAGAGCAGAAAAAACCCATGGAGGCCGCGCGGGATGCTTTGAGTGAGCATTGGGATAGCGCTGGCGGTATTCTTTTATATATCTGGGGCAAGGTCAGTGGCTCGAGCATGGCCTTATTAACATGGGTCGCTAATGTGACATTGGTGCCGGTAGTGACGTTTTATTTATTACGCGACTGGGACGTATTAATGGCGGCAATTCGAAATCTGCTACCACGCTCAGTGGAGGCGCGTACCGTCGAGATCGCCAAGCAGTGTGATGAAATTTTAGGCGCGTTTGCCCGTGGGCAGTTATTAGTCATGCTGGCTTTAGCGGTGGTTTATACCGTGGGTCTATGGATTGTTGGTCTTGAGCTGGCGTTGGTGCTTGGCTTGCTTGCCGGCTTGGCAAGTATCGTACCTTACCTCGGCGTGATTATCGGGATTTCTGCTGCTGGCTTAGCGGCGTTCTTTCAGTTTGACAGTCTTTGGCCGATGGTGGGCGTGGCTGCGGTGTTTGGTGTTGGTCAGGCGCTAGAATCAATGGTCTTAACACCCATGTTGGTGGGTGAGAAAATAGGCTTGCATCCCGTTGTAGTTATTTTCGCCATTTTAGCGGGAGGGCAACTGTTTGGGTTTGTTGGGATTCTGCTTGCTTTGCCGGTGGCTGCGGTAATAAAAGTTATGATAAATCACCTTCATGACTACTATAAACACAGTGAGCTTTATGACGATAAAAGCGATGCCGCAGAGTTGGGTGCTGACAAATAATGGCAAGCCCGCAACTCCCCCTGGCCTTGAAGCTAGATACCGAAGCTACCTTTGATAATTTTTATACTCCCGATCGTCATCGTCTGCTAGTTAATCAACTTAAGCAGCAGGCGGCTGGCGCTGGAGAAAAGTGGGTATACCTTTACGGTTCGGGTGGCAGAAGTCACTTATTACAAGCTTGCTGCCACCTTGCAGAGTCCGAGGGGCGTTATTCTCGTTATATACCGTTGGCCGAGCTCATTGATTTTGACCCAGAATCGTTGCTGGAAGGTGCTGAGTACTTAGATTTATTGTGCTTTGATGACATGCAGCTTATTGCGGGCCATGACGGGTGGGAGCGAGCGGTGTTTAACTGTTATAACCGAATGCTCGGTACCAGTGCCTGTATGCTCGTGTCTTCCTCTCTGGCTCATTCGCAATTAGCACTTGATTTACCCGACTTACAATCGCGGTTTCAGAGCTTGAGTAGCTATCGATTGTCGGACTTAGATGAGTCTGAACGCATGGCGGCACTGAAATTTAAGGCGAGTATTCGAGGCATACTTGTGTCTGACGCAGTTGCCGAATACATTTATACACGCTGCCAGCGCGACGCAAAAAGCCTGTTTGATTTGCTTAATGTGTTGGATCGCTTAAGTTTAGTTGAGCAGCGCAAGCTAACGATCCCCTTTGTAAAGCAGGCGATGAAGTGGTGAATTTAGCTAATAATATTGTTAATAAGTGTAAATACGGCTACTTTTAGGGAGTGAGAGGGAACTCGCTTGAATTTATACCCTCTTAGCGATTGATATCATTGCTAAAACGTTTTTACTCATTGTTAAGTGAAATTACGGATTGGCTTGGTAAAATTACTCAAAATCTGGCGTGCAAGCTGTGTTGCTCGTGTTATTCTGAACCAATGACGTGCTTTCACGGCATTGTTAAAGGAAGTTTAAAAAAATTAGGGGGAGAGTTATGCGTAAAGTCCTATTAGGTGCTGCAATAGCTGCAGCGATTTGTCCTACATTGGCATCTGCTGGTGAAGACGGAAAGTGGTATATCAACCCAGCAGTCGGCTACATGGTTTTCGATAATACTCGTGACCTAGATCCCGAAGCTGCTGCGCTTTTCGGTGCTGAGCGTAAATTTAACAAAGATTGGGGTTTAGAGCTTCGCGCTTTTTATAGTGATGCTGAGCATTACCGTGGCAATCCGAATCTCGATCAAGAAGTACTAGGTGCTAGCCTTGATGTTTTGCGTTATTTCAGCAACGATTCAAAAGTAACGCCTTATTTGGCAGGTGGTATGGGTGAAGTTCACTCTAACCCTGCTACTGGTCCGTACGATGAACAAACCCAGTTAAATGCTGGTGGTGGTTTCCGCTTCGCTCTAGATGACACTTGGTCAGTACGTACTGATGCGCGTTATATCTATGGCACTGATAATGAAACTGCTGATGGCATTTTGTCTGTTGGCTTAAGCTACGCATTTGGCGGCACGTCTGCGCCTATGCCTGCTCCAGCTCCAGTGGTTGGTGATTCAGACGGCGACGGCGTTGAAGACGGTGTAGATCAATGCCCAGGTACTCCAGCTGGTGTTGCTGTTGATGCCAAGGGTTGTGCATTGGATGCAGACGGTGACGGCGTACCTAACTATCGTGACAAGTGTCCAAATACTCCAGCTGGTCGTCAAGTAGACAAGTTTGGTTGTAAGTTTGTACTGAAGCACACTGAAAGCATCAAGTTAGAAATTAACTTTGCTAACGACTCTGACGCTATTCCAGTTGCTTATGCATCTGAGCTGAAGAAGGTTGCCGACTTCATGAACAAGTATGGTGGTGTAACCTCTATAGTTGAAGGCCATGCAGACAGCAATGGTGCAGCAGCTTACAACAAGCAGCTTTCACAACGCCGCGCTGATGCTGTTCGGAATGCATTGATCCGTGACTACGGTATTTCTGCAAACCGTTTGAGCGCAGTAGGCTACGGTGAAGAGCGTCCGATTGCTGATAACAGAACAGCAGCTGGTCGCAGTGCAAACCGTCGCGTTATTGCGGTTGTACCGGTAGAAGTTGTTGAGTAAAACTTGATTCACATAGTGAGTCGTTAAAAGGGGCCTTCGGGCCCCTTTTTCGTTTCTGCCATATTTGTTTCTCTTTTCCCTTCCCCTCAGCGCAATTGCTACTTCGTATTCCAGCTCTCGTTAAGCAATTAGAGACTTTATTGCTGGCGGCTATTAGATGGCACGGTTTTTGTAGCTCAGTTGGTATCGAAGCCATAAATAGGCGTTATTTCACCATTATGGTGCACTTGTGAATAGCTCGCTGTCGAGCGGTTGCTCTAGTTTGGTGCGCTTGAGCGAAGAGGGAGAGTTAGATGATATTTGGCCGAAAAAACCGTAAGCCAATAACAATTGCGGACAAAAAAGTGGTGGACTGGAAGTATGCAGTCTGCGGCTACTGTTCAACGGGTTGTTCGATTGAAGTTGGTTTAAACGCCGAAGGTAAGCCCGTTGCTAGTCGAGGTAAAGGCAATGCCCCCGTCAATCAGGGTAAATTGTGCATAAAAGGTATTTTTGAGCACGAGTTGAGTGGTACTGCAGGCCGTGGTACTGACCCGTTAATACGCAATAAAATTTACGATACTTTCCAGCCTACCAGTTGGGATGCCGCGCTGGACAAAACCGCAGCAGAATTTATACGCATACAAGAAAAATATGGTCGCGACAGCGTCGCGGTTGTGTCGACGGGTCAGCTCCTTACTGAAGAGTTCTACACCTTAGGTAAACTTGTACGTGGCGTGCTGGGCACGAATAACTACGATGGCAATACCACCTTGTGTATGGCATCGGCAGTATCTGGATATAAGCGCTCATTTGGTGCTGATGGCCCGCCGGGCTGTTACGACGATTTTGAAAATACCCATTGTTTAATGGCATTTGGATCAAACCTGCCAGAGCAGCACCCCATTATTTATTGGCGCCTTAAAGAAGCCTTAGAAAAGCGCAAGTTTCCGCTAATTGTAATCGACCCTCGGGTGACTATGTTTGCGCAGTTTGCCGACATCCATCTGCCTATAACCCCAGGCACCGATTTAGTCCTACTAAACGCGCTCGCTCATGTGATTTTAGCGGAAGGTTTACAAGACGAAGCCTATATAGAAGCCCACTGCAACGGCTTCGACGAATTAAAAGCCACTGTTGCCAAGTATGACCCGGTTACTGCCTCTCGCATTTGCGGCATAGATGCCGACATGATTAAAAACGTCGCACGTATTTACGCCAAGGCGCCGTCTGCGATGAGCATTTGGACGATGGGTATTAACCAAAGTACTCATGGCACCGACGGTGTTTGCGGCATTAATAATTTGAATCTGATTACCGGTAATGTCGGGATTCCCGGCGGCACCAGCTTGTCGATTACCGGCCAGTGCAACGCCATGGGCACCCGCGAGTGGTCCTCGTGTTCGGGCTTGCCGGGTTATCGCATGCTGGAGAAACAAGAGCATCGCGATGAGGTCGCTAAGTTCTGGGGTGTCGATGAAAGCTTTTTTCCTGCCAAGCGAGGCCTTCAGCAAACAGATATTTTCCCTGCTATCGAATCTGGCGAAATTAAAGCGCTGTGGATTGTTGCTACTAATCCACTAACCTCCATGCCTAATCAGCCTCGCATTAAAAAGGCCTTGGAAAAGCTCGAATTCATGGTGGTACAAGACGGCTACAAAGATTGCGAAACGGTTAATTTTGCTCATGTTTATTTGCCCGGTGCATTGTGGGGCGAGAAGGAAGGCGTGCAAACCAATACCGAGCGCCGTGTGAACTTGGTGCGTAAGTTTGTAGAGCCACCGGGACAGGCGAAACCAGATCATTGGATATTTAGTGAACTGGCTAAGCGTTTTGAGCGTGGCCGTGCCATGACCTTCCCTGAAACGACCTCTGATATCTTCGATGAAATGAAGCTGTTGTCTAAAGGCGCAAAACGGAATCTCGATATCTCTGGTATGAGTCACGATTTAATCGAGGCGCAGCGCGGTATTCAGTGGCCGATGAGAGAGGGCGAGACGACAGGTAATCCTCGTTTGTATAGCGACGGTGTATACCCAACCCCTAATGGCAAAGCTAATTTATTGGCCATGGATTATATCGAAGACAATGAAGTGCCTGATGATAGCTATCCATTTTGGTTAAACAGCGGGCGGGTGGTTGAGCATTTTCATACTCGAACTAAAACCGGAAAAATCGGCAACCTGAATAAATTCAGCCCAACTGCGTATATGGAAATGAATCCTGACTCAGCGCGGGAGCAGGGCGTGAAGCACCAGAGCTATGTTCGTCTGGTATCGAAGCGCGGCGATGCTGTGGTTATGGTCCAGCTCACTCAGCGTGTGCCGCACAATATGGTGTTTATTCCCATGCATTATCACGACTGTGTAAATCGCTTATCGCTGGGTTTGCTCGACCCGTACTCGCGTCAGCCTGCATTTAAACAATGTGCTGTGCGCATTGAGCAGATAGACCAGAAAGAAGCCGGTCGCCTAAATGTTGAGCGCCGAGCATATTGAGTTGGCACTGCGCCGCCAAGTAGACGGCGGGTGGGGTATTTAAACGTTGTGATATTAGTTTCGCGGTAGCTGAGCTATTTGCTCAGCTACCCGATCAAGGGCAGTAACTATGTGGAAAGTAAGAGACGATGAACCGGGATACGCCTTCCTTAAAGAGTCGACCGCACCAGAGGTAAACTATTATGAGGCGCCGATAGATTTAATTGCTCGCACTGGCGGAGCGCTTCCCGCTGGTCGGGAAATGTTTATAAATGAAGAGCCAGGTGTGGGCGCTAATCCTAATCGTAACAAGCAGCATGCATTTCATTTTACCGCAGACAATTGTATTGGTTGCCATGCTTGTGAAGCGGCGTGCAGTGAAAAGAATGACAACCCCGCGCATATTAGTTTCCGCTCGGTAGGTTACGTCGAAGGTGGCACTTACCCAGATTTTAAGCGTATGAATATCTCAATGGCCTGCAACCATTGCGACGATCCGGTGTGCTTGAAAGGCTGCCCCACGCGGGCGTATACCAAACACGTTGAGTACGGCGCGGTACTACAAGATCCAGAAACTTGCTTTGGCTGTGGTTATTGCACATGGGTGTGTCCTTATAACGCACCGCAGTTAGATCCTATTAAGGGGCAAGTTTCTAAGTGCAATATGTGTGTTGACCGTTTAGAGGTAAACCTTAAGCCTGCGTGCGTGTCTGCGTGTTTGGGTAATGCACTTAACTTTGGTGTGGTTGATGATTTGCCGGAAAATCGTGAGCAAGGTAAGCTCAGTATTCCTGGCTTCCCTGATCCAGAAATTACCCATCCCAATATCCGCTTCCAGCAAATAAAAAACATGCCTGATGAAGTGACACGTACTGACGGCATGGCGGTTAAATATCACAAGGGTGACGATGGCCAATACCGCCCAGTGGTCGATCAGAAAAAAGGCGTAGAGAAAAAATGGAGCTTGTCTAAATTAAGCTCACGTGAAAATCCCCTCGTGATTTTCACGATGGTAAGCCAAATTTCATTAGGTGCATTTCTGATTGCATTTCTAGGCGCGCAACTCGGCATTGATAGCTTAATGGCGATGCGTGATTCTGTTATGTACATACCGCTAATGGCCGCTACGGTCGGCTTTGCCGGTCTTGGCATGCTGATGTCGGCAACACATTTGGGTAAGCCATGGCGCTTTTATCGCGGCTTTAACAATCTTCGTCACTCACCGGTATGTCGTGAAGGCCTGGGTATGCTGCTGTATATGGTGTTCGCGGGCTTGCATCTATTATCGATGCTACCGGCGAATTCAGTGTTCATAGAGCTGATGGGTGATTGGGGACGGTTTGATGCATTTGCATCGGTATGTGGTTATTTGGCGCTCACAGCTGGCGCGGTCGGCCTTTACTATATGTACCGCTGTTATCGTATTCCCGCACGGCCGTTTTGGAATCATTGGCAGACAGCGACATCGTTTTTAGGCACAGCGATTACGCTGGGAAGTGTGTTGATTGGTGTAGTCGGCATACCAACCCTCATCTTGCTTGAAGGCAATACTAGCCAGCTATTTGCAATCGCACTTGGTGGCATTGCGCTTGGCAGTGTAATGGAAGGACTGGGTTTGTACTGCCATGCGAGAGCGATGGATGCCGCAAATAATGAAGGCAGTGTGTCGCACTATATTCAGAGTACGGTATTTGGTAAGAGCTATGTGCTGCGCAATATTCTCATTGCAGCTAACGCAAGCGTCGCACTAATTTTGCTACTACTTGCGCCGAGCGTCATTAGCTTGGGTGTGGCGTTGCTTGTTTGTCTGTCAGCGTTTGTGACGGCATTGATTGGTCGCACACTGTTCTATGTTTTGGTTATTCCGACCACCATGCCCGGTGCGTTCTTTTGGAAGAACAAAGATTTTGAAGAACATGCTCGCGAAATTGGTTTGGCGAATATGCCGCAAGTTGGGGTGGTCGCCCACGCTCACTAAATGGTGTTAGTGATAAATGACGGCGACGTGAGAGATACACGTCGCCGTTTTCTATTTGTCGTGCCTTAATTTATTCTGGTGCCAATGCGTAGGCGTTATTAGAATCTCATTGGGTGACTAGGCGGGGCCAACAGACAGTGCGAGTATCATGCTTAATTCCGACAGCGAGCGACCGCTCTCTGCACGCATCTCATTAAAAGCAGCCTGTACGGCGGCAAGATCCCGCTGGCTGGTAATTTGGGTTTTGTCGACAATGCCTTCAGCGCACAAAGCGGTACATACATCGCGACTGAGTATGAACGTGTCTTTGCCCATAAAGCGCAAAAAATATTGGCCTGAGTTGCCGCCCAGCCGGTTGCCGTGCTTTTTAAGGTAAGTCCATAAGCCGACAATATTGTCCTCTGGCCATTCCGCTAAAAACTTCCCGAAACCGCCGTGTTCGCGTTGAATATCCAATATAAATAAGGCGTTTTCTTGTACGGATTTCACCTTGGTCAGATTGCGCACAATGCGCGTGTCGCTGGCCATGTCTTCAATCTCTTCCGGCGATCGTGATGCGACCCAGATGGGTAGAAAATGATTGAATACGGTCTCAAACCCTTCCCACTTAAGTGTGATAATTCGCCATACAAATCCAGCTCGAAAAACACAGGCTGCCATCTCTGCTAAATATCTATCGTCCTTAATGTTTGCTAGCGCCGCCTTGCTTAAAGGCTTGGGAAGTTTGTCTTCTACCTCGGCTAAGCTGCCATGCTGAACGATCGCGCGCTCTACATAACGCTGATACAAAGAAGCTGTGACGGAGGACTTTCTCGGCGACATGTCGGAACCACGTTTTTTGCTGGAATGAGTGAGTGCTATCTGTCCATAGTATTACAATGAAATAAGACTTTCTGCGAGTTTGTAGCTGCATTCTTCGTTCTTTGCGAATACGTATCTCATTTTATTCAAGAGGTCTTATTACGTATTAATTCGTTAATGGGATTATAGCGATTGGGTTTAATTGCTTAGTTGCTATCCCTGATGATGTTGCGGGCGGCGGCTAGAATGTCTCGCCAACTAATAATGCCAACGGGCTTGCCCTTCGCGTTGACAACGGGCAAGCAGGACAGGCCGTGTTGTTCTAATGCTGCCCAGGCATCACCAATATTGTCAGTGTCGGTTACCGTAATCGGCTTTCTTGTCATAATCTGATGCACTTTTTTGTTAAGTAGTGCTGCATCAGCGCTAGATTCCACAGGGGTGCCCGATCGCGGGCTAATGGCCTTGAATAAATCTCGGTCAGAAATTATGCCGACTAAGCGCTGTTCTTCTGCCACCAGCAAATGATGAAAGTGGGTGTTGCCGAAAATGTGGCGGACTTGGCGGAGACTGTCGTCCATTTCTACGGTGACGACGGGGGTGCTCATGATGTCGCTAACAGCGTCTTGTAGTTTCATGGTGGCGTCGCTAATTACCCGAAAATAGAGTCTATGCTTCGATTGATATACAGGTTTACAGTCATCTTAGTCCATTTTGTGTGTCGGTCGCGAGGCTAATTTAGTCGCGGTAGGTATCACTAATACAGACGGATGATAGGGCGCCGAGCGGCAGCGGTTTATGATAGCTGCTATTGCCGTAATGCTATCGCAGCGAGCGTGTTGGCATAAAACAGAACAGGAATATAGTAAATGGCCGAATCAAAGTGGGATCACAGCGTCGATGTACTCGTGGTTGGCAGTGGTAATGGCGCACTGACCGCCGCGCTAAGCTGTTATGAAATGGATGTGCAGGACGTGCTGGTAATAGAAAAATCAGCGCAGATTGGCGGCACTAGCGCGACCTCAGGTGGCGGCGTGTGGATTCCGTGTAACCGCTACGCAAAGGCCGCTGGCGCGCAGGACAGTTTTGACGATGCCAAACAATATTTGTTGAGTACAACGCCAGCTGGCGCCGTGCCCGAGGAGATGGTCGACGCGTATTTGATCAACGGCCCCAAAATGATTGAGTTCCTGCATGAGCGCAGTGATGTGCGTTATGAAACCCTAGAGCACTACCCTGATTACTACACCAATGTAGAGGGTTCGCGCACCGGCCATCGCTCTATGGAGCCCGAGCGCTTTGATTCGTCATTGCTTGGCGATGACGTAAAAAGGTTGCGCCCCAGCCATCACATGATGCGCATGTTTAGCAAAATTTATTTTACCCAAGTCGAAGCGGCATTATTAGTTTTACAGGGTCCGGGTTGGATCAAACTGACGATGAAGCTGATCGCACAATGGGCTTTTGACTTGGGGTGGTGGTTTCGGGGTAACGGTCTTAGTCGACAAATTTGTACTGGCGCAGCGGGTGTGGCAAGGCTGTGGTACTCGCTTAAAAAACGCAATATGCCAATGTGGGCGAGTTCGCCGATGGAGGAGCTTATCGTTGAGGATGGTCGAGTGGTTGGCGCTGTCGTTACCCGCAATGGTAAAACCTTGCGAATACAGGCTCGAAAAGGGGTGGTGTTAGCGGCGGGTGGCTTTGAGAGAAATCAGCAAATGCGCGAGCAGTATTTACCTGCGCCTACCAGCACCGACTGGAGCGGTGGCGTAGAAGGTAATACCGGCGATGCGATTCAACAGGGTTTAGCCTTAGGTGCAGCGACTCGTCTGATGGACGGCGCGTGGTGGTGCACCACCGTGTCAGTGCCCGGTGAGCCCGCGCCGAGATTAAGTATTATGGAAAAATCTTATCCGGGTTCGTGCATCGTTAATTTGCGCGGTGAGCGTTTTGCTAACGAATCTCAAAATTATATGGCCTTTCAAAAAGACCTTTATAAGCAGCACAGTGCAGAGTCGCCGTGTTCACCGATGTACCAAATTTTTGATGCGCGCTTCCGACGAGATTATATTGTTGGGCCGTTGATGACGGCGTCGTTAAAGCCAGACTGGACGATTCCAAAAGAATGGTTTGAAACAAAATTAGTCGGCAAGGCAGCAACCATTCGCGAGCTAGCTGATCAGCTTGGTATAGATGCGGGCAATCTTGAACGCACGGTTAGTAAAATGAATGGCTTTGCTAAAACCGGAGTAGACGAGGATTTTCAGCGCGGTGACTCAGCCTACGATCGCTACTACGGCGATCCACGTTTTGAGCCTAACCCTTGCTTAGGTGCCATTGATGAAGCGCCTTTTTATGCGATGCGTTTAGAGGCGGGTGATTTTGGAACTCAGGGCGGCTTGGTAACTAACCCTCATGCACAGGTGCTTAAAGACGACGGCACGGCGATTACCGGTTTATACGCGATCGGAAATTGCAGCGCAGCGGTATTACCAACCTACCCTGGCCCAGGCTCTACCTTAGGGCCGGCTATGACCTTTGCTTATCAAGCAGCTAAACATATTAGCGGTTATCAGGATTAAGGTTTATACGTTCTGGCGCGCCAGTGCCAGAACGTATTGTATAAGTTTCATTGATCTTATTATCTCTTGCGCGCTTTACTCGTAAATTCGCCTGTCACATAAACTCCATGTTTCTGACATATAACTGTCGTCGTTTTGTCGCAATCCCCCGCTAAGCTCAGGCGATTAATATTTCGCATGTAATTATTGGAGGAAAGATGCAATTTAAAAAGACAGCTTTGGCGTGGGGCATTGCTCTGGCTACCCCTTTGTTTCTAGCCGCATGTGGCGGAGATGATGGCCGTGATGGTGTGAATGGTCAGAACGGCGTTGCCGGTGGCAGCGGTGCTGATGGCGCTAATGGGAGCAATGGCCTAAACAGCCTAATTCGTCAAACCAATTTGCAAACCGGCAATGCGCAGTGTTTCAGTGGCGGCGTGATGGTTGAGTCTGGCCGTGATAGCGATGCCGACGACACACTCGCTGACAGTGAGGTGACAGACACTTCTTATATTTGCGCACCTACTGTATTGAACGAAGCCAAAAACTTTAACCGCATCGCGGCGTTGCCAGTGTGTTTACAAGATGACGCAACGTGCGATTCTGACGACACCACGGCAGCAGAAATTGTGGCTGCTAGCACCGACGGCATGACCTTAATTTACACCGACAGCCCAGCAACGCGTGTCGGATTTGTCGATATTACTGATCCTTCAAAACCTACCGTACTAGGTGTTTTAGGCTTGGCGGGTGAACCAACTTCAGTTGCCGTAAAAGGTGATTTCGCACTGGTTGGTGTGAACACTGCAGAAGACTTTATTAATGTATCGGGCACCTTGGATGTTATTAACATCGCAAGCCGCAGCAATGTGCGTAGCATAGATGTTGGTGGTCAGCCAGACTCGGTGGCTGTTAGCCCAGACGGTAATTATGCCGTAGTCGTTATAGAGAACGAACGTGATGAAGACCTTGGCGACGGTGCGCCACCACAGTTACCTGCCGGCAGTATCGTGATTGTAACCTTAACGGGCGAGCCTGCGGCATGGACGACGCAAACTGTAGCAATGACCGGCTTGGCTGAGTTGTATGCGGATGACCCAGAGCCTGAGTTTGTCGACATCAACAGCAATAATATCGCTGTCGTGTCTATGCAAGAAAACAACCACATCGTGCTAGTTAATTTAGTCGATGGCAGTATCGTAAATCACTTTAGCGCGGGCTCTGTTGATTTAACGGGTGTGGATGCCAGCGAAGATGACGTCATCACTCAAAACGAAACCTTGACGGGTGTTTTGCGTGAGCCTGATGGTGTGAGTTGGTTGTCTACCGATTACTTTGTTACTGCTAACGAAGGTGATCTAGACGGTGGCAGTCGCAGTTTCAGCGTATTTAACACCGCTGGTGATGTGGTATATGAAGCAGGCAACGCTTTAGATCACCTAACGGCACGCTACGGTCATTACCCAGAGTCGCGCTCTGAAAATAAAGGTAATGAGCCAGAGAACGCTGAGTTCGGTGTGTTCGGTAGCGAGCGCTACTTGTTCGTAAACTCCGAGCGTTCTAGCGTAGTGTTTGTTTACGATGTGGCAGATTTTACAAAGCCGGTATTCAAACAAATGCTACCTGCCGCCGTTGGGCCAGAGGGTGCTTTGGCGATTCCTTCACGTAACCTATTGATCGTCGCCAGCGAAGAAGATAGTCGTGATGATGTAATGCGTTCATCGCTAAATATTTACCAGTATGGCTCGGCATCGGCAGCTTACCCAACTATCGTATCGAATGATCGCTTAGATGGTTCGCCCATTTCGTGGAGCGCACTGTCGGGCTTGTCGGCTGACCCAGTGAATAGCGATATTATTTATTCCGTGGATGACAGCTACTACAAAAAGAACCGCATATTTACTTTAGATGTTAGTGAGCACCCCGCAATCATTACTAAAGAAACCCGTATCACCGATACCAATGGTGTGTTGGCAGCGTTACCTGCAGGTGTGCTGCCGGCCTCTGCTATTAATGCAGATAAGACGGTTAACATCGATCCAGAAGGAATTGCCAAGCTTGCTGATGGCAGTTTCTGGGTGGCGTCTGAGGGTGCGGGCAGTGCGGTTGATGGCCCTGTTGCTAGTATGAATGTGCTTGTAAAGACCAATGCAAGCGGCGTTGTTACCCAAGCTGTAACCTTGCCTGACGCAGTGAATGCCATTCAGCGAAATAACGGTTTTGAAGGGGTTGCTGAGTATCAAGGCAAGCTTTATGTTGCCTTCCAGCGCGCGTGGCAGGATGAAGCCAATGTTCGCGTCGGCATTTACGATATTGCAAACGCAACATGGTCATTCCTGTTTTATCCCTTGGATGCGCCAGAATCTCAAAACGGTGGCTGGGTAGGTTTGTCTGAAATCACGTCTATCGGCAATGGTGAGTTCTTAGTGATCGAGCGTGATAACCAAGGTGGCCCCGATGCGGCAATCAAGCGTTTGTATAAGTTTGATACTACCGGCTTGGTTGACGGTGCAATTGTCACCAAAACCTTGATGCGCGATGTGTTGCCAGATATGAAGGCTACCGGCGGTCTAGTCACAGAAAAAATTGAAGGCACTGCCTTGTTGAACAATGGTGATTTGCTAATGGTTAACGATAATGATGGCGTTGATGACAGCAATGGCGAAACGCAATTAATCAATCTTGGCGATATTTTGTAATTGGCATTTTTTAAATGTAGCCCGTGCTTGCGCGGGCTTTTTTTTGCTAATATTTTTATATTGAAAAATCTAAATCGCGAGGCTATATCGATTTAGGAATTGTAAAGAAGAAGGTCGTACCCGTATTCTTCTCAGAGTTTATCCAAATCTCACCGCCGTGCAGCGTGACAACTTTTTTACACTTTGCTAAACCTATTCCGCTACCGGGATAGTCGTGTTGCGCATGTAGCCGTTTGAATAATAAAAAAATATGCTCAAATTGTTGAGAGTCAATACCGATACCGTCGTCTTGTATCGAAAACAGCCAATTATCGCCGTCGCCTTTACATGCCACGGTAATATGGGGAGTGGTATTAGGCTTGCTAAATTTTATGGCATTGCTAATTAAATTTTGAAAAAGCATATGTAATTCGGTTGAATACGCTTTTATGGTCGGCAACTTGGAGCGGCTTATTTCCGCTTTGTGCTCATTGATGCTGCTGTCTAAATCGGCTAGCACATTGTCTAATAGTTGCTCGCAATCCACCGCTGTTAATTCTGGTTCGCGACCTATTCTGCTGTAGGACATCAAGCCTAAGACAAGCCTTCGCATTCGTTCAGCTGCCTCGCTGATATATTGAATAGACGCCTGTACATGGGGCGAGTTGTCTTTATCTTCGAGTTCTGATTTTAGCAATTCTGTAAAACTGGTTAATGTGCGCAATGGTTCTTGCAGGTCGTGGGAGGCAGCAAAAGCAAACTGTTCTAGTTCTTTATTGCTTTCTCGCAATTGTTTGATGTTGTGTTCCAGTTCTAATGATTTCGTTTGATAGCCCTTAGATATTTCGTTTGCCAGCAAGGTGGCGCGGCGATTTGCGTTGCTCAGTATAAGAAATAAGAAAAACAACATGGCATCGATTAGTATGCCGCCAATCAGTATGAATGTCGGCTGAGAATTTTTTGCTTCATCTCTAAAGTCGGTGGTGCTTCTAATTGTAATTTGCCATTGGCGGCCGTAAATATCTAATGGAAAAGTTTGTTCAAATTGAGGGGTATTGTCGAAGCGTTGGTCGTCACTATTGTTCTCGTTGTAAAGCGTAAAATCGTCGTCGCGAATGGTGATCCCAACATGGCGGCGCGCTTTTTCAAGTGTACCCAGCATGAGTTTGTGGACAATAAAAGGTGCGTATACCATGCCTGAGAATTGCTTTTGGCGTTCGGGTGCATTTGGTGGAGTGGCACTGGCTACGCCATTAGAACGATAGAACGGTGCGTAAAATAAAAACCCCGGTGTGCGCTCGGTAGACTGAACCAAATAAATTGGCCCGGTAATTTGTGCTTTTCCGCTATCTCTTGCCTTGAGTGCGGCGCTTAAACGATTTTGTTCGTGAGCCACGTCTAAACCTACGGCATTGGCATTTTCGGCGACTGGCTCTATATAGGTGATAGGTAGGCGGTAAGGGTTGTCGTGTTTGGGGTGGATGCCGTAGTTCGGTCGATCGCGTTGTTGGGAATCTAGATAATCGGCTAGTTCTTCGTCTGGTACGTTGAAAATAACACCAATGCCGTTAATGCCGCGATATTTTTCAGGCAGCCGCAAAGCGGTCGCAAAGCTATTCCACTGAGAAATACTAACACTGCCCCCGTGAGATTGAATACTTGCCACGCCAGACCATAATGCGTCTTCGTATTTTTGCAGGCGTTCAATAATTAATGTAATGACTTGATCGGCTTCGCGATGAAATCGATTTTCATTTTTTTCTTGGATCTGCATTTTTGAGTATTGCCAAACGCCAATAGTCATTAGTAGTGATAATGCGACGATTAACCAATGTATCCAATGTAGGCTCCCTACTTTGGATCTTTTATGTTGCTCTATCAGAGTCGCAATATTTTGTTCTTCGGAGCTGCTCATGTGTTTACATATTTTGTGACGGTTGTCGTGAGTATCGAATAGTGAGCGGCGAACAGGTCATTTCGATAGCGCTGTGAATGCGATGCTTGCTGTGTTTGAGTGTATAGAGGTAGCCACTGAGTTAGTGGCCTATTGTCGCCCTTCAAATGAGAGCGTGGTATGGCTGATTATACCTACTGTGTTTGCAGCTCAATAAAACTGCAAACTAGGTTTAGTCGGTGCAAGGTGAAGTTATGGAGCTGCGTTGGTTCAGCGGGATGCTGTTTTGCCCGCCATACGACCAAAGTAAGTCACGTCACCAACCGACATACCGCTTGCGTAGCCAGCCGCTGTGCGCGGAATACCTGCCGTAGTCCGACCTGCCGCATACAATCCCTTTATGATGCTGCCTTCTGGTGTGAGCACTTCTCCGCTCGATAGCGTATCTAGTCCACCCAAGGTAAAGAAGGGGTAAAATGGCCCGCGACCCAAGGTGCAATCCAAGGCAACGTAGGGTGGTTTAATGGGGCGTAGCCACGCTTCGTGTTTATGAAAATAAGGGTCGTCGCCAGTTTTAGCGTGTTTATTATAGGTATTTACGGTGTATTGCAGGCTGCCTTCTGGCAGGGCCAGCTCTTGTTCTAATTCGGCAATACTATCGCCAGTTCCCGCGACAGTAGCACCTAGGTAACTCATTTTCTCGTAATCGCCATAGCCCTCAACATCGGTAATAAAATAAATGCGTGATGAATTGCGCTGCGCGATGAGTGCGTTGTAACCGACGCGGCCGTGATAGCAATCTTCGTTAATGAAACGCTGAGCCTTATCGTTAACGAGAATGCCGTAGGTCAGTGATGCGGGTGGGTAATACGGCAGGCTCACAAAACATTCATGCATATTGGTGGTGCCAGCACCCGCGCCCATGCCCATAAGAATACCACTGCCGGTGTCGCCGGGATTGCCGATGGGAATTAAGCCGCAGTCAAAAGTAGGGGCGTATTTTTTTACCATCTCTTCGTTCATGCAGAAACCGCCGGCGCATAAAATAACGCCTTTGCGGGCTCGTACCGTTTTCTCTTGCTGATCTATTCGCACCACTAAACCTTCGACGGCGCCGGCGTCATTCACAATTAAAGTGAGGGCGCGGCTGTCATAGTGCACATCCACCGAACGAGTGTTGACCGCCTCGGTGAGAATTTTCATCAGCAGTGGGCCGCCGTTGTCGCCCTCAACTTGCAGATTGTGTCCGCGGGGTACAGGAGTGGCGTGTTCGGTAAAGG
>JAGPVP010000069.1 GCA_018066965.1 Zhongshania sp.
TGTCTTGTAAAAGGATTCTCTTCATTATTATTGGCTGTCACTATAGCGAACAGAGTGGTATATTTTGAATATAACGCAATAACATAATTCTGATAGTATGGTACTAACGTATTTGATGCAAGAATGTATCACGCAAAAAGATCACTACGGCTATAAATGGTGGAAGAAACAGACTCCTGACTTGGCGCAAGTGCAGCTCGAAATAGTCGATATTTGGCATTTTGGGATGAGTGCCTTGTTTCGCGAGGGGGTAACCGTTGAGACACTAGCAGATGAGATTATTGTCGCGCTTGACGGTCATCGTGTGAGCGAGGCCGGTGTGTTGGAATCTACCGAGGCCTTGGCCGAGTACTGCTTGCGTAGCAAAGGTTTTTCGGTGCCGCTATTTTGGGATTTGATGACCGCTGCTGAATTAAGCTTTGACGATCTTTACAAGCAGTACGTTGGCAAGAACGTCTTAAATTTTTTCCGCCAGGATCATGGCTACAAAGACGGTAGTTATATAAAAATTTGGCAAGGTCAGGAAGACAATGTCCACTTGGTTGAGATACTGGCTAATGCGAATGTCCTGTCCCCGCAATTTGCTGATGATGTTTATCAAGGTCTCTCGGCTAGGTATCCCAAGGCCTAGGTGGAGGCGGTAATGTCGGACAAGCTATCTACATCGGCACTCGCTAAGCAGGGGGAAATCCCCGTTCAGCAGCTATTTTCGGTGCTTAAAGATTATGGCTGGATACGCAAAGTCGACGATGGTTGGGTGTTAACAAGCAAAGGTGAGTTTGAGGGTGGTAGTTACCTAACTAGCAAGCGTTACGGTCGTTATATTGTTTGGCCGCAAAATTTGCTAGATCATCAATTATTTAAGGCGATGGAGAGCACCAAACTCCTTTCCGCCACGGCACTTGGCCGTTCAGAAGGGCTCAGTGGTCGCGAGTTGAATCGCATTCTTGTCGAGTTAGGCTGGTTAAAGCCCAGTACCCGTGGCTGGGAGCTTACTAAAGCGGGTGGTGCGCAAGGTGGTCAGCTTTTTGAAAATCAGCAAAGTAGCCTGAGCTATGTGTTGTGGCCCGAAGATATTCGCAGTCGCGAGCCATTCACGCGATTATTGCGCGATTGTCAGATTGACGAGCAGGCGACTGATGATTTATTTGAGAAGAAAAATGGCGCCTGGGTCTCTCTAGATGGTGTCGCGTGCAAGACGCGGGAGCACTGCCAAATCGCGCAGTGGCTTTACCTTGCCGGAATTCGCTACAGTATTTATCGGCCATTACCGGTGGATGAATGTCAGCTAAGCGATTTTTATTTGCCAGAGGGTGGCGTGTGTTTGGAGTATTGGGGCGCTGGCGAACACTCTGACGCTATTTCGGCGCGCATGCGCCGAGCTGAGTTATGCAAGGAATTGAATTTATCGGTGCTGGACATTCACCCGGAAGATATGTCGGTATTAGACGATTATCTTAGTCGTCATTTGCAGCAGCTTGGTGTGGACTTCTACTAGCCCAAAATGCAGCAGATTGGTGGTGTTTAAGCTAGCGACCAAACTCAATCATTATCGCCTCTGCTAGAGCTAGGTCTTTTGCGGAAAGACCACCGGCGTCATGGGTTGTTAATGCAATGGTCACGGTTTTGTAAACGTTGCTCCACTCGGGGTGGTGGTCAATCTTTTCGGCGCGAATCGCAACGCGCGTCATAAAAGCAAATGCGCTGATAAAATCATCAAATTCAAAGACGCGATGTAATTTCTCGTCTTTTAGCGCCCATCCGTCTAAGTCTTTAAGCGCATTGCTAATTTCTAAATCGGTTAGCTTGACTGTCATGGCTTGACCCTTCTTTTTAAATACACTCCACATTCCATATGATGAGTGTACGGGAACTGGTCGAAGAGGGCGAAGGCATCGACGTCATGAGTTTTGGTTAATATTTGCAAATCGCGATGTAGCGTTTCTGGACTGCACGATATATAGACGATCTTCTCGAAGCCTGAAATTAGCAGGCGGGTATTTTCGTCGAGGCCAGCTCTTGGCGGGTCAACCAGCACGTGGCTAATATTGTAGCTGTCTAAATCGATATGCTCGAGTCTGCGAAAGCTGCGCTCTTTATTCAGTGCTGAGGTGAGTTCCTCGCTAGACATTCTTAATATGTCGATACTTGTGACGTTATTTAGCGCAAAATTTTCGTGTGCCGCTTTTACCGAGGTCTTTGAGATCTCCGTCGCCAACACCTTTCGGAATTGGGCAGACAGGGGAATGGTGAAATTGCCATTGCCGCAGTACAACTCGAGTAAGTCGGTATCAGGATTCTCGCCAACCTGCGCTTTTGCCCAACTAATCATCGTTGCATTGAGTTTGCCATTCGGCTGGGTGAATCCGCCTTCATATTGATTGTAAACATAGTGTTCGCCGTCTATCACTAGGTTCTCAACGACATAGTCGCGGCCAAGCACCAGTTTTTGCTTTTTGCTGCGACCAATAATTTGAATATCCAGTTCGCTAGCTAATTTCTCTGCCAAGACTTGCCATTCTTCATCCAGACGGCGGTGGTAAATAAGACTTACCAACATATCGCCGCTGAGGGTGCTGAGAAACTCCACTTGGAAAAGACGCTTGCTAAGCATCACTTGGCTATTAAGTTTTTCTAGCAATACTGGCATTAAATCAAAGATGCTTTTTGATGCGACAGTAAATTGCTCTACAGGAATTGGCGTTTTGGGTTCGGCGGGATCGAACATGGCGTAATACGCCGAATCTTTGTCGTGCCATAAGCGAAATTCTGCGCGCAAACGGTAGTGGGCAGGCTCAGACGGAAAGACAGTGGGTTTAGGTAAGGCCAATTCGCTAAACAGGGCCGTTATTCTCGTTGTTTTGTCGTCGAGAATTTTCGGGTAATTGTCTATGTCTACGGGGTTGATACTCATAAATTGTCCGGTGGTATGGCGCTTTTCAGCGTGAAGCGAGGCGAGTGCGGTCGCGGTTCTTCCAAATGTTATCGGCGCGATCCAGGCAACGCTGCTGATCAAGTTCGGGCGATTGTAAATGCAGAGCGATTGCGATGGTGCCAATTATCGCCAGCTTGCCATACTCGTCAACCTTATCTTCTCGCCATGCATTGACCAGATCATCGATGTTTAATGTTTCTTGTTTTTCTTGGCGGCCATCAATCAATTTTGGCCACTCGACTTCAGATAGCTCGCCACAGTGAACCATTTTCACCTTGCAGACTGCTTCTGGTTTGCGCTCAGCTTCGCCGGCCTCGCCTTTAAACACGGCTGCGTGAGCTTGGCCGAGCATGGCCGCCGCCTGTTGGTGGTTTTCGGCGTAGGCGGGGTGGAAGATGCTTTGCAGAGAGTAGGGCGCGGCTAAGGGATTTAATAACCTGGATAGTGTGTGTACCGGCGAGCGGAGGCCAAACTCATTGCGGAGGTCTATCATACGCTGCAATTGTGGGGAAAAAACCGACAAGGGCAGGTAGGCGAAGTTGCTTTGATCCAGTTTGTCACTTACCTCTTGCCAGCTTTTCGCCGGGCTTACCCCCATACTTTCAAGCACGTATTCACTATAAACTCGCTCGGCAGTATGGCCGGCCGCGCCGTGCATAAAGATCCGCGCGCCACTGTCTGCAAGCGCGAGTGCCGCAAGTAAATACCACGGTAATTGACGACGTTTGCCAGCGTAGCTTGCCCAATCAAGATCAACTGGTATTGACGGTGCAGAAACTGTGTCTCGGACTGCGCGAACGAACCCCGCTAGCTCTTGATAGCTTTCTTCTTTTACGCGAAGCAGCATAAGAAAGGCGCCAAGTTGTACGTCTTGAACTTCTCCGCTCAAAATCATTCCCATTGCTTCGCGCGCTTCGTCTTCGGTTAGTGAGCGCGAGCCGGTTTTGCCTTTGCCGAGAATACGCACGTACTGCGCGAAGGGGTGTTCTAGCGACATGATAATACTCGCATTGGATTAGAGGCAGTTGTCCGGTCGCGGCAGGCCAGCAACTTTGCTGAGAATTTTTGCTGGGCTGCCGGGAAAGTGTTGCAAGAAATAAAGGCTGTTTCCTTTGTCGACACCGAGTTCGAGCTTGGCGTATTTTATCAGCGGGCGCATGGCGGGGGATAGGCCAAATTTTTGGTAGAACTCTTGTACCAATGAAACCAATTCCCAGTGAGTGTCGGTCAATTGAATGTCGACAGTTTCCGCTAGCGCTGCCGCGACTTCCGGCGACCAATCCTCTAAATGTTTTAAAAAGCCATCTTTGTCGGTGGCGATTTCTTTTCCGTGTACGACGAGGTGGGTCATTTTACCAGCTTAAACATTGGCTATGTTCTGCGCACAAATCGACGAATTCTTCCATTGTGACAGCGCTTACATTGCTGGCAGCAATAATGCCCCTTCGTTTTAGATCATCGTCCAAGGCGTACAGGGCGATGTCGGCGTTTACGCCACTGAGTTGCCTGCACGCTAAGACGGCGGCGTCCTCGATGAATATCAATGAGTCCGTCTCAACTAAGAGCGATTGGCATCGACTTAGGCTCTCTGGGCTGTTTAATATATGTAGGCGCATCAGAAGCTCTGAATCCGATCGGCTGAAGCCATTAATGCCTGAAGATCCGACGGTGAAATTGCAGTCGCATGGGCCAGTAAACTTTCTTCATTGATGCAGCGATCGTCACGATCCGTCGCTAGGTAAAATATGTTTTCTATGTCGTATAGGGGCAGGGCACTAATTACCCCGCAGTGTGGCTTTGTCTCAATGCTGCTGGCGTCCTTGCTACTAAGAAGCTGGTAAATACCATCTTGTAGAAACACCAGGCTAATCTTTTGGTCGAAGGCCGCCGTCGCTAGCGCCATATCTAGCGCCTCTCGTGCTAGGCTGTGCCCATAGGCTTGGTGAGTAAATAGATAGAGGAAGTGCATTTAGTTCCCGAATCTTATGATGCGATCAGCGTTTATGCAGGCGTCTACCCATTGACCAAGACCACCTATGCTAAACCCCTCAGCCATATTGTGGCCGCCAATCTCGTAGCGTTGCGCTTCTTTTTCGTCGATGATGCCGCGCTTAAGTGCACTTGATACACATACTACTAAGTCAAGCTCGTGCTCTTGCTGCAGCTGTTGCCACTGATCCGGTAAGGGTTTTTCATCTTGTGGTGGGGTGATGTAACTGTTTGCACAGTGCACGCCGTCATTAAAAAAGAAAACGCGGTAAATTTGGTGCTGACGTGCAAGAACTGCTTTGCAAAATCGCAAGGCGGTGGCGCTTGATTGATCTGAATACGATTGGCCGGTAACCAGAATAGCAAAACAGAGGCTCATAGGAGCCTCTGTTTTAGAGTTTGCATAGACTTATTGCTTTGGCGCTTAGTCATCGCCGCCAAAAACACCTAATAAGTGTAAGAGGTGAACAAACAGGTTATAAATATCTAGATATAGCGCGACAGTGGCCCGAATATAATTGGTTTCGCCGCCGTGAATAATGCGGCTGGTATCAAACAAAATAAGGCCAGACATAATAAATACAGCAGCTGCAGATATCGCCAGAGATGCTGCAGGCACTTGAAAGAACAGGTTTGCAATGCTCGCGACGACGATAACTAGCAGGCCGATCATCAAGAAACCGCCAAGGAAGGAGAAGTCCTTACGAGTCGTCAATACATATGCCGACAAACCAAAAAATACCAAGGCCGTGCCGCCGAGCGCTTGCATTACGAGCTCGCCGCCGTTTGGCAGCGCCAAATAGGCTTTCAGCATGGGCCCAAGCGCAGCGCCCAATAAACCAGTGAACACAAATATGGCGACGATACCTTTGCTAGAGTCTGCCGTTTTATTGACCACAAAGAGCATAACAAAACCCAAAAGCATAAGGACAAGACCGGTACCGTGGCCGATGTTCATTGCCATCGCCAGGCCGGCGCACATTGCGCTAGTTACCAGAGTCATGCCTAGTAATAGGTATGTATTGCGAAGTACCTTGCTTGTTTCCAGCGCAGGCATTGATCCCGCGTGTGTCTGAAAAACTGATTTATCTTGCATGTCTTACTCCGTTAATTGCCAAATAAAATTCTTATACCGAAGGCATATCATACTGGGTGTGGAGTGACTTGCAAAGAAAGATCGGAGGATACGAGAAGGGGGATAAAGTGGCGGAGGGGCAGGGATTTGAACCCTGGGTTGGGATAAACCAACGCCGGTTTTCAAGACCGGTGCAATCGACCACTCTGCCACCCCTCCGCAGCAGTTGCGAATTATACATAGCTTGTTTAGCGAAACAAGCAGTA
>JAGPVP010000072.1 GCA_018066965.1 Zhongshania sp.
GTCCTGTAATTGTTGTTCAAATTTATCTGCTTGCTGCTCAACGATAACGTTCGCCTCCTCCCTTAATCCTGCGGCCAAACGTGTAATAAGCTCCTTAATAGGCTTACTGAGTAGCTCAACATCGTCCATTCTGGTGGCGGACTCTTCTTCTAATTCTTTGAGGTATCGATGAATAGTGGACTTAGAACCGGTGTTGCCAAGTGCGATCCGTATCGTATCTATGGAGGGGTTTTGCCCTTTTTTAAGAACTTCTTCCCGCGCTTTTAAGACCAATGCTTTGTTGATTCCACCCCTAGCCATAAATCATCTCCAGTATATTTCGTACCATATTACGTATCATGTATATACATACCATATTATAGCTAGTGCTATTCGCATGATAGTGCTTTGATGACATTAAATAAGGGAGACTTATTTAATGTCATAGCAAAAAAGCGTAATCTTGAGGCTCTTTTCAGTACAGAATCGGCGTTGGCTCGGTAATCGCGGTGAAGACATGCAGGAGTAGGCCGCCACACGCACGACATTTCTCTGGATAAACTGCCACTATATAAGACACCTAATGACTAACCCCACCGACAGATACATCCATGCCGCGACACGCGAAAACACCCGAAAGAGCTACCGCGCAGCAATAGAACACTATGAATCTGTATGGGGTGGCTATCTGCCAGCGACGGCTGATAGCGTCGCGCTCTACCTCGCACACTACGCACCGACTTTAGCTATCAACACCCTAAAACTGCGCTTGTCTGGACTTGCTGCGTGGCATAATGACCAAGGCTTTCCTGATCCAACAAAAGCACCTCACGTCAAAAAAGTGCTCAAAGGAATAGCAGAACTTCATCCACACAGTGAGGCACAGGCCAAGCCTCTGCAACTTAAAGAGCTCCGTACTGTTGTTATGTGGTTCGATAGTAATTTGGAATCCGAAGCATGTTCACGGGCTCACCGTCTTAAATTTGTACGTAACAAGGCTCTGTTCCTCATTGGTTTCTGGCGTGCATTTCGTAGCGATGAGCTAACTCGCATTAGCATCGAGAACGTGACTGTGATGCCAGGAAAAGGACTTGAGATATTTCTTCCGCGAAGCAAAACGGATCGTCGCTCGCTAGGACGACGCGTTCGCGTACCCGCACTGCAGCAGCTTTGCCCCGTTTCGGCCTACCTAGGCTGGGTCAACGAAGCGCAGTTACGAGATGGCCCCCTCTTCCAAGGTATCAACCGATGGGGGCATCTCAGCGAAAATGCTCTTCATCCTGCCAGTGTCATTTCGATCATTAAGAAAAGCTGCTCAGGTGCAGGTATTTCTGATTCAAATGACTACAGCAGTCATTCATTGAGGCGTGGATTTGCTACATGGAGCAATACTCAACAGTGGGACATCAAGGCGTTAATGGAATATGTAGGCTGGAAGGATATTAAGACAGCGTTAAAATATATCGAAGCTGATGATCCTTTTTTAAGTCAATACAACAAAAGCCTAAACTTGCCCGATAAGCAAATGTAAGGTCTTCAGGGCAGATTCCACTAAACCAGTTTTGATGCCTTCATGGAGTTGATCATTATATCTAGCCCTTCATGGGGGTCTGCACCAATGAGCTGGCAATACTCAATAAACTCTGACAGCTCTATTTTTCTACGGTCCTGCTCCATTTTTCCCAATACAGAATGGTGCCGGCCAAGTAATTCTGAAGCCGCACGTAACGATAGCCCGCTCTCCTCCCGCTGCTGCCTCAACCAGATGCGCAGGTTTTCGTAGTGAACTGTATAGGGAGATGGCTTCATTGTCTCGATGATAGAGACAATGTAGAATGTCGCGAAATTCGAGACAAGAAAGACGATATACTGCTTCATGAAAAACATACAAATCAAAGATGCACTTCTTCATGTCTTGAAAAACATGTCAGACACACCATTCACCGTTGCTCAGTTGACACAAAAGTATCTCAAGCATCAAGAGAGCCAACACAGCTCAAAAAAGGCTGCGCGGCAATATGTCTATCGCAAAATGAAATGCTTGATTGAAAATGACCAAATGATCAAGTTGCCGGACGTTAATGGCTGGCCACGTTACCAGTTAACATCTGAATTTCTAGATGTTTCAGTGGATCATCTTGCTAATGTAAAAATAACAGACGACGTTAAAACCAATCGACAACCCGCCGTGTCTGCCCATCGACATGTTTCTTCGCTAAAAGAAAAGCTCAGCCGTTATAGAACTGAAATGCTTTGCGCTATTGGCGAATCTGAAGAATACAGCGCGCTTTGCAATGAACACCCTGATCTACGTGAGAGCGCACAAGACTTGTATAACCAGGCTCGTGAACGCAGCGCCACGCTGCTTGGCAAAATGAAAGCGCTTGAAAATATGCTTTCCCAGTATGCAGGGTAGCATCATGCAACTTAGACGATGGCAATACGAAGCAGTCGAAGCTGCTCTAACGAAGTATGAAACGGAGCACCCTCACTTTCTCTGCTTAGCGACACCAGGTGCCGGGAAAACATTCATGGCATCGAGAATCGCCAAAGAATTGATGGATTCAGGGAAAATTGATTTAGTTTTTTGTTTTTCACCCTCAGTCAATGTCGCGACATCATTCCAAGCGTCAATTGAGTCACAATTAAAATGTAAATTGGATGGATTACTTGGGTCAAAGGGGCGATCCCTTACGTATCAGTCAATGCCCAGCCAAGACCTCTCTTTTTGGTCTCTCCTGTCTCAATACAAAACATTGGTTATTTTTGATGAAATACATCACTGCGCTGGCGACAATTTGGACAACGCAAATGTCTGGGGTCAAAAAATCATCCAACATATTCAAGGGGAGGCAGATTATACGCTCGCTCTATCAGGTACGCCTTGGCGCTCAGATAAAGTCCCCATCGCGCTCTCAAGCTATTGTGTAGATGGAGTTATACAGTGTGATTATAGCTACGGATTAGAGCGAGCAATTCAAGATGGTGTATGTCGAATACCTAAGATCATCGCCGTAGACAATGACGAGATCACATTATTATCAGGTGACGAGAGGGAGCGCTATAGTTCATTTGCAGAACTCCTTAAGCAATCTAAATGCACCTACCAGCAACTTTTAGATAGTTCTGACTTGATTACCTATATGATCAAGATCACTGCAAAGAAAATTTACGAGGTTAGAAAAAGGCAACCTAACTCAGGAGCCTTGGTCGTCGCGGCAACAGTCGATCATGCGATTAAAATCGCCGACATTATAAAGCGTGATACCGGAGATTCGGCCCGTGTAGTGACGTATTTACATGATGGCGCACAAGATACCATTCGAGATTTTCGAGAAGCGAATGATAAGTGGATCGTTTCTGTAGGCATGATTAGCGAAGGTACCGACATCCCTCGTCTAAAAGTATGCTGCCACCTTACGAGGGTGAAGACAGAATTGTATTTCAGGCAAGTTTTAGGACGTATATTGCGGTCAACGGGTGTTGAGAAAGATGAAGGATTTTTATTCATTCCGGCCGAACCAAATTTAGTAGAATACGCAGAACGAGTTGTTGAAAACATACCCGACGCTAACACCATTGCCATCGAACAGATGACCGGAAGTATCACTACAAGCGATAACTCAATTCAAGTACTGACGCTACCGGAGATAGAGAACGATCCTAAGCCAATTGTAAACGTCAATTTTTCTACCGAGCTATTTCCAGACGATAAAGGGGTTGATCTTTCAGCATTAACTACACCGACGCTTGCTGAAACTTACGATGCGTCGGTTGGCCTATTTGGACGATTTAGGCAGGAAGTAATAAATTTTGCGATACAAGATATTACCTTTAATCGTTAAGAAAATGGGCGCCAATACGGCGCCACTGAACACAAACTTAACATAAGTGAATAGAGTAAGCGTTTTTAAAGAACCCCCCTTTTCCAAACACCTTAGCGAGAATCCTAGCCTCGATTCCTATATTTTGGCTAAGGCAATCACCCTTCATACCCTTGATATAAATCAAAACGGAGCTATTTCCAGCTACTTACGATTCGCGCCATAAACGGCAGTATTTTCCGCGCTCTAATAATTTATCAATAGCAGAAGCGATTTCATTTAAAGTATCAATAACGCCATCCATTACAAAGTCGAGGGCTCGGCCATAGCCGTCATTAACATTGGCAGTATCAAAACCAAGACTCCGCAACGTCACAAGACATTGTCCGATCGTCTCGTGAGCATCAGCTGTTCTGAGATCGTTATTCAGGAACAATGGAGCCATAGCTTCATTGCGTCTCTTCCATCCGTCAGGCTCTTGATCTGAAGGAAAAGCGTCGCGTGCCTCCTCTTGTTCGTTCAAAGTTTCAACCACATTCAGGAGCGCCTGCAACAACTTGAGGCTTCCCAGAGCCCGAATCTCCGGCCTTGGGCACCCCGCCTGCTCCAACAATGACTTGAGGTACCCGTTAGGAACACGCTGCCATACCTCGTGAACACTCTTGCAGCGAGCCAAGAAGGCCTGCTGCGTCATATCCAATGGGGCGACCTGGGCCAACCGGCCAAGTACTGGGTAAGCCATCCAGCCATTGGCCGCTATTTCCGCGTGGTCAAACCCAGTCAACTCTAACGCCGTTTTGTTTAACCCCACCGTGTCACCAAGTTCAGAAAGCCCAGTTCCTAATCGCAGAAGAGTATCAAGCAACCTTTGCACCTTGGCGACCACATGCTCTTCATTTAAGTCAACATGCGCAATATCAGCCGGATCAACAGCGAATGATCGAGCGTGCAGGATTTCACGGTATGGTTTTGGTTTGTACAACTCACGCATCGGCACCTTAATCAGATTTCGCCCCACTCGACGACAATCAGTGAAGCTCCACTGCCCCCTGTACGAAGGACTACAATACCAATGTTCCCAAACACGGACCGGCGTAGAGTCATAGAAGGCATTTTGTTCGTACTTTTGAAGAAACCGATCATCAAGATAGACTGGTTCCCCGGCCAAGAGAGCATTCGCACGTGCGTGGGTCATGGGCTCTGCGGCACCCGGCCAAAAAATACCTTCAGCCGTCTGTTCCGGGCAGAGTTCTGGCATTACCGCTTCGACCGATGCCCATAACTGAAGTAAAAGCCCTCCCTTGTGCTCCCTAATATCCAGTTCATACCAGGCAACGCCCTCATCAGGTTGTAGTACAACATGAGGTTGTCCCCCCATGAGTGCGCGAAGTTCAGGAAGGTCTGTGTAGTGGTCAACTATTTCCGGACAGTTTCTTAGGTTGTTTTTCTTTCATCGCCGGCGTTAATCCATTGTTGTGCCGGTGAGGCCGTTGTTCGTTGTAGTATGTCATCAAGTAATAGCTGATCTCTTTCATAGCCTGATC
>JAGPVP010000074.1 GCA_018066965.1 Zhongshania sp.
AGCTGAAGACTGGCTAGATAAATCAGGGAAACCGGATGAAATTGAGCAAGAGATGCTGGAATGCACCCTAGACCCAGCAAAAAATAGTCGTCTAGCCTGCCAAGTCAATATCAGCAATGAACTTGATGGCATGGTTGTACATCTTCCTGAAGCACAATATTAAATGCCATATCTTTCTCTCACCACCACTAGCATGCGTAGTAAAATCTTAATGGCAAGCCACACATCCAATACTTCATTAGATAGGTCGTCATTTTTGAAGAACAGCTATACCCTGAGCAAGCTTCCAACTTCAATTTTGGTAGCTTCAACTGATCACACAATGTCGCCTTTATAGTTTGCGACCTCTTCAGCGCCAGAACCCTCGATAATTCAATATTCTCAGTACCACCAACGGCGATACATAAAGGAAATATCCCAATATTACTTACCAAAAATTTTATGTCGAACCTATGAGATAATGCACCCGAACAGTCGTGCCAATATGATTCATCTATTCACTTGAGCTTTTCCATCAAGCGCTGCGCAAACGAGAACATTAGCTCACTCGGGAAATAGGTATAGGTGATGACTAACAGGTCAAATCAGTGCTTTTTAATCTAAGGAAGAAATAATTTTTTGTCACAGATTTGGCACGAATCTGTCACAGATCCGTCACAGACACACTAAAACCAAAAAATAGAGACGAAAAAAAAGCGCTGCATATCTGCAACGCTTTGATTTTCTTCGGAATTTGATGGTGGGCCGTGATGGATTCGAACCATCGACCAATTGGTTAAAAGCCAACTGCTCTACCACTGAGCTAACGGCCCCGAAAGAGGCGCTTATAATACGGATTTCTAAATAAAAAACAAGCACCTACGTATAAAAAATGCAGATATATTACTACTTGCTATATCGCGTCGGATCGATTACCCCAGCCTGCTCAAACCCTTCACGCCGAAGGTAGCAGCTATCGCAGCGCCCACAGGCCTCACCGTTGTCATTAGCGCTGTAGCACGACACGGTTTGTGCGTAGTCTACCCCTAGGGTAGTGCCGGCTTTTACAATGTCGGCCTTGCTGAGCTTCATCAGCGGTGTGTGGATGTGCATGCCATGACCTTCCACACCGGCCTTAGTCGCGACATTCGCCAAGGTTTCGAACGCTTCTATGAACGCTGGACGACAATCTGGGTAGCCCGAATAATCTACGGCGTTAACACCGATAAATATATCGTCGGCATTTAGCACTTCTGCCCATCCCAGCGCGATAGACAAAAACACGGTGTTACGTGCTGGTACGTAGGTGACTGGAATGCCGGTGGCGCCTGCATCTGGTACATCAATATTCATATCGGTTAATGCTGAACCGCCGATACTACTTAAATCCAGACGAATAACTTTAAATTCAGTGGCGCCACCAGTTTCAGCAACACGCTTTGCGGCCACTAGTTCGGCGCGATGTCGCTGACCGTAATCAAAGGCTAAGGCGTAGCATTGGTAGCCGGCAGCACGCGCTTGTGCCAACACTGTGGCGCTATCTAAGCCACCAGATACCAAGACAACTGCTTTTTTTGACAAAACATTTCCTCTACTTCTATTTATACGCCTCTCAGGCGCAAATATTTAATGCCCTGCCGCATCGTTCCAGAGCAATTTATGCAATTGCATTTGAAAGCGCACCGGCAAATTATCTTCAACTATCCAATTCGCCAAGTCAGTCGCACCTAACTGACCAAAGCTCGGAGAAAACAGCACTTCCCCCGCCTTCTCCGACAATTTGTAGGCATCTAATTGAAAGCGCGCCCAGTCGTAATCTTCACGATCACAGAGCACAAATTTAATTTGGTCGTGACGATTTATAAACGCAATATTATCCATAAGATTACGATGCATTTCACCCGATGCTGGGGTTTTAAGATCCATCACTTTTGAAACTCGCGAATCAACCTGCGCTACGCTTAACGCGCCGCTGGTCTCCAAAGACACTTCATAGCCAGCATCGCAAAGTGCAGCCAGCAGGGTATGGCATTCTGGCTGGGCAAGTGGCTCACCACCTGTCACACAGATGTAGCGGGGCTTGTAGGAAGCAACTTCCGTTAAGATATCTTCTATCAGGCGGCGCTCACCGCCATGGAATGCATATTCGGTGTCGCAATAAACACAACGTAATGGGCAACCGGTTAAACGCACAAACACGGTGGGCAATCCCAGGGTGCGGGATTCGCCTTGAAGAGAATAGAAAATTTCGGTGATACGTAGGGTATTCGCGATCATGGGAGCTGGCTGCCGGATACTAAGTTATTACCGGAGACCAGCCGCGCAAGCTTTGCCCCGCGAAAAATCAAAAATTCTTACGGAGGAATTCCCGCGATTTGTTCACCGCAGCATTGCCGGTGCTACCGTAACGATCTATCACGTGAGTCAACATTTCCTGCGACTTCTTTTTGTCGCCATTCAGAAAATACACTGTACCCAGCTTATACATCGCTGCAGGGACTTTTCCGTGATCAGGGTAATCAGTTAACAAACGTTGAAACGCTTCTGTAGAAGCGACTAAATTCTGAGGCTTAATGGCGACATACAACTCGCCAAGCCAATACCAGGCATTAGGTGTATAGCGCCCAGCAGGATACTTTTCTACATAGTCAGTAAAAGCAACTATCGCTTGATCATATGACGCGCTTTTTACTAGGTCGTAGGCTTTTGCGTAATCCGAAGATTCATCACCATCCAACACCACTGACGACGCTGCTTCTGCGCTTGTCTCTACTGGGGTATTTGCTGTTAACTCAGAGGCTTCTGCATTCGGAGATACTAATTCTGTAGAATCGCTTGCTACACCGTCTATGGCGGCGCTGCTAGCCCCCCCAGAGGTCAATCGGCGATCGATATCAATATAGCGGTCTAAACTTTGCTGTTTAAGCTGGCGTAACTGATGCCCTTGTTCTTCCACCGCCCCACGCAGCGCCATAATTTCTTGGCGCAGCTGTTGCAGCTGTTGATACATTTCCCCTTCCATGCCACGGCCTGACTGAACATCAGACCGGGAGGAGCCTACATCAACAACTGGAGCTTGCGCCCAAAGCTGTGCCGACAAAACTGCTGCCGGCAGCAGCAAAGACAGTGGTTTTATAAACTGCATCAGTACGCCTTTTTATTACTTCAGTTCTACGCGACGGTTTTGCGAGTACGTTGATTCAGACTGGCCGAATGCAAGTGGACGCTCTTCACCATAGCTAACGGTTTCTATACGGTAACGTGGAATGCCGTTAATTGCCATGTAGTCAGCAACTGAAATTGCACGACGCTCGCCCAGTGCGATGTTGTATTCACGGGTGCCGCGCTCGTCAGCATGACCTTCCAGACGCACAGGGCCGGTAGTCTTTTTCAGACGTACGATTTGCGCATCTAATGCTTTACGTGCTTTTACAGTTAAAGTGGCTTGGTCGAATTCGAAATAGAATACAGTTTCGAGGTTCGCCATATCTTGGGAGTTGTAAGAGTCGTTCATTGAATCTGAAGATTCAGTGTACGTGCTCACTTTATCAGCGCCTTCTTGGCCGCTGCTATCAGTGTCTGTAGAAGCACAACCAGCCAACATCGCGCTGAAGAAAGCTACACCCAAAAACATATTTTTTGCTTGGTATTTCATGGCATTTTCCCGTCAAGTTTTGATTACACACTTCCGACCATACAATATCCATTGTCTGTTCGGTATTTCATTTCCCGGCTACTACTTCATTGAAGAAAAGGCGACCAAGCCGGTTCGCGCACATCCCCGAATCGCGACGGCAGTCTATACCTCACACCGCCGTCTATCGATACTGCCGCCAAGACCCCCTTGCCATCATACTGCGTTGCATACAATAGCATACTGGCGTTTGGCGCCACACTAGGTGACTCGTCCAAATTAGTCGTAGTGAGAATTTCGACACGGTTACGTTTCAAATCCATAACTGCGATGTGAAAATTACCGCCTTCTCTATGCACCATGACTAATCCCAACCCATCTGCCAGCACTCTCGCTCTGGCATTGTAATCACCCTCATATGTAACTCGTTCCACTGATCCGCTGGCGACGTTAACCTTGTAAATCTGAGGTTTACCACCGCGATCAGAAGTAAATACAATCGACTTACCGTCTGGCATCCATGCTGGCTCAGTGTCGATGGCGAAGTGATTTGTTACGCGCTGCAAATCACCACTCGCCAAATCCATTACATAAATGTCGGGACTGCCATCCTTTGACAATACCATCGCCATTTTAGCTCCATCTGGCGAAAACGCCGGAGCACCGTTCAATCCGCGAAACGACGTAAGTTGCGTACGCGCATTGGTTCGCAGGTCCTGTATATAAATAGCAGGACGCGTTGACTCAAATGATACGTAGGCAATCTTCTGACCATCGGGTGACCACGTCGGCGCCATAATCGGCTCTCGACTGTCGAATAGCACCGATTCATTGGCTCCATCGATATCGCTTTTCAGCAAACGGAAGCGGGTTCGGTTACCCCCTTCGCGAACAGCGGAAACATAAAGCAATTGCGTACGAAAAGCACCACGAATATTTGTGAGTTTTTCATATATTTTGTCGCTAACGGTGTGCGCAAGGTATCTAGGCTTATCAATACTTACCGATTCCTTGCCAGTGAGTATTACGCGCTGGGTATTTACGTCTAAAAGCTCATAATTGGCCGTTACCGTGCCAGTAACTTCCTGCGACAGTGTTCCCACTACAACATAGTCAACCCCAAGGCTTTTCCAGTCGCGATAATACACTTCTGTAGCGTTGCGCGGCCGCCCCAACATATCGGTACGACTTAAGGGCTCGAACTGACCGCTGCGATGTAAGTCACTTTCTACAATAGACGCAATATCTTCCGCAACCGTAAGACCAGGCTCCCAGCCAAAAGGGACTATCGCGATGGGAACCGGGTCATCCTTTCCCTTATTTATTTCGATAGTAAGATCGGCCATAGACATACTGCTGGCCGCCAAAAATATTAGTGCTGTAATAATTCGTATCAACATTACCGCCTCAAATCTTGGGGTGAGAAACTAATTGTAAAACGCCGAAAGTTTTTCTCGTAGGCGCCCATATCTTCACGAGCCAATTTAGCCAGCTCTTCAATTTTACCCAAGCGCGTTACCGCTCGAGTTACCGACAAATCAAATGCCTGATCACCACTACCTTTAATAATTTGGTGGCCGACAATTTCACCCGTCGGGGTCGTCATAATCTGAATGGTCGCATGCATACCATTACGAGCAGACAGGGGTCGCGACCAATTATCTTGAATCAATTTTTGAATCAAGTCGCCGTAGGTGGACGCCAGTTCGCCCTCCTCCACCAAATCATCTTCAGACGCTAAAGCATCAGCCAGTTCTTTTTGCTGCTGCTTGCGAATTTCCTCTTCCAATGCCCGCTGTTTAGCAACTTCCTTCGCCTTCTCTTCCGCCTGCTTCTTGCGAATTTCCTCTGGCGTAGGCCCTTTCGGCGTCGGCTTGGGCGTTGGCTTCGGAACCGGCTTAGGCACTAGCTTTGGCTCAGGTTTAGGCTCTGGCTTTTTAACCGGCTCTGGCTTCGGTGCCGGTTTGACCACAGGCTTTGGCGTAGGTTTCGGTGTTGGTTTAGGCTTAGCCGGCCGTGAAACCGGCTTTTCCAAAACCAACTTGGCCTGAATCGCCAAGGGCTTCGCCTTTAGCTCTATAACCCGACTGTCTTTGGGAATCCCAAATAACAAAAAAGCAATAGCCACCACATGCAAAACTGTCGTTACCGCTGCGGGCACCAATTTAATATCATTCATCGCGCTTATTTCGCTCCGCTGCGCGACTGAGGTTCCTCGGTAATTAAGCCAATAGACGTCGCACCAGCCCCTTGCAAAGCGGCCATCGCCGCAACAACGCTAGCGTAGTCCACCGCACCATCACCTTTAACCATGACGGGCGTCTTGGGCTTATTGCGTAAAATCTTACCTAATTTATCACCAATATCTGCCAACTCAACCGGCTCCCCTTGCTTATCTGGGTCGCCCAAGGTCACATAATACTTACCCGCTTTATCTACTGAGACCACAATAGGATCATCATCTGTTTGCGGAACAGGCTCCGTAGAAGCTTGGGGCAAATCCACCTGCACACCCTGCACTAACAGAGGCGCGGTCACCATAAATACAATCAGCAGCACCAACATAACATCAATGTATGGCACTACATTAATGTCGGAGATAGGCTTACGTTTATTTCGCCGAGACATAGCCAATGCTCCTAATCTCGCGAATGAATCTGGCGATGCAGAATGCTAGAGAATTCTTCAGAGAAGGTATCGTACTTACCCGCAAAGGAATCTACCTTCGACGAAAACCGGTTATAGGAAACAACCGCGGGAATCGCCGCAATCAAACCCATTGCGGTAGCGACTAAGGCCTCAGAAATACCAGGTGCAACCGTTGCCAAGGTCGCCTGCTGAACTTGACCAAGACCATGGAACGACCCCATGATTCCCCACACGGTTCCCAACAAGCCGACATAAGGACTAGTTGAACCCACCGTCGCTAAAAATGGCAAACCATGCTCCATTGCCTCCTCTTCACGAGACAGAGCAACACGCATTGAACGCTGACAAGCTTCCATCATGGCATCAGAATCCAGCTTCTTTTTCGCCAAACGCGTAAATTCCTTAAAGCCCGCTCGGAACACACTTTCCATGCCTATTACGCTGCTTTTATTTGCGCCTTCGGTGTATAAGGTATTCAAATCCGTGCCCGACCAAAATCGCGATTCAAAGTGCGCCATTTCAGCTTGAGCTTGATTGAAATACATCACTCGCTGGGCAATTTGATACCAAGACACCACGGAAGCGAGTAGTAATATCAGCATGATAAGCTGCACAAATAAACTGGCTTGGCTAACTAGTTGCCAA
>JAGPVP010000115.1 GCA_018066965.1 Zhongshania sp.
CGTAAAAATAGGCAGTTTTCAAGCACTGCAACATCGCGCCGCCACTATGTTTATTGAATTAGAGTTAGCAAAGTCAGTGGTATTGGATGCTTTATCAGCCATCGATGACAAACGTGCAGACCTGCCACAATTAGCCAGTCTTGCCAAAGCTAAACTTAACGATGTATTTGAATTGATTACCAACGAAGCAGTGCAAATGCACGGCGGTATTGGCGTTACCGATGAGTTAGATATTGGGCTTTTTCTAAAGCGTTCGCGGGTAGCCACTCAAATACTGGGAAATAGCCACTTTCATCGCGACAGATATGCAAGCTTGTGCGGCTATTAACTCAGCGGCTTACAGCCCCTGCTTTCTAGCAGGGGCGATCTATGAGCTTTAATTACAAACGCAGTATAAAATCTTTGCCATTAGCAGGCCGGCCCATGAATTGAGTCAAGCTGTTAAACAAGGGTGTACCCGCTGCGGGCGTCAGTAATAACTGCCCGCTCATCTGCCCGTTGACAGAAATACGCACAAGGCCGCGCACTTTAGCGGTATTATTTTCATCTATATCCAAAACAATACGCTGATTCTCGCAGCGTAAATTTGCGGTTACCGGCGCAATAGTATCTACGCCTTCAATATCTCCAGATAAGGTATTTAGGGTTAGCGTACCCGCCATAGACGTACAGCCACCGGCATTTATTTTGGCCTCTTGTAAAACCAGCGATACATTGCCGTCAAAGCCCATACTGGGGAAGTTCATCGCATTTAGCAGTCTGGCGAGCTGGCCATCGACATTTACTTTACGCAGCTGTAGGGTTTGCTCACTGCCAACACCAATTTTGCCCGCGCCCTGAACAGGTTCGTTAACCGTAATTGTCACAGGCACACCGCTGAAAATGCCCAGCGGATTTAAAGTCCAGCTAATACCACTTAAGGTAATACCCTGATACTGCACCACATCTAATTGGCCACTCCAAACTCGCCCACTCACATTACCCACCGCCATCGCTGGCTGTTGTTTAACGAGAATGTCGCGCACTATCCACGCAGGCGTTGCCACCACTAAGCAAACAACAAAAAACACTAAGCCCAGAATAATCCATATACCACGCTTCATTCGCTAACACCCAAAGATGCACGCAGCGATACGCTACCTGGCAAATCCAATAAGGTCATATTTGCTGAATACAAGGTCATGCCTGCCACTGATAAGGTTTCGATAAATTGCACTGCACTACTGTAATCGGTTTTGGCTATCCACACGCTGTAGCGGCCTGAGGCCTGCGGTTCGATACGATTAATATTAACGGCTAGCGCCGCTGCTGCGCCGGTAATTTGCTGCTGAGGAGAACCCGATAAAGCCGCAGACTGCGGTACCACGCCACGCATCGCTTGTACTTCTGACGCCGCTTGTTGCATCCACGCATAAGATTGGCGGCGCTGCTCTAAACGGCTAGTCGCCGCTGAATTAGCCTTGAGCAAAGGCTGCCAAATCAGCATCCAAATAATAAGCGGAATCGCTAAGGCACCACCAATAATAAGAATTTGACGCTCGCGCTCATTGCGCCCCTCTAGAAGACGATCAAGTAATTTCATTGCGCCGTCCCCCGAATACTAATCTGACCCGCCACACCATTTCCGTCCTGACCAAACGCTCCACGTTCAACATCAAGCCCCTGCGCTTTTAGCGCGGCAAGCCACTGATCAACCACTTCGTATGAACCCGCCTTAACCAGTAGCTTCATCAGCAGCGGATCATTTTCATAATTCAGCTGGGTCAAACTAATGTTACTGCGACCACGCGTTGCTGCCGCCACTTTGTCTAACCACGGCATCATGGCGCCATTGCTACCGGCACTCTCCAGCGCACTTAACTGGCTGCGCATTTGGCTTCGGGCATTAACTACCCGTGCTCCCGGAAACGTTTGTTGATAAATTTCGACCATGCCGTCGTCAAGGGCATTTGCCTCGCGACTCATGGTACGGGTTTGCACGGCCAAACCAATCCAATGCACCAGCAATAAACTCGCCAGTAATATTAACGGCCAACGCAAACGACCTAAGGCGTCGCCACTCTCATCTTTAAGTAGGTAGGCACCGCTTAGTAAAGACAGCGACCAGGGTTTAAAACTGCGAGCAAATGCCTGTAAGCGGCTGTCACAATAGATCGCATTTGCAGGTGCTTGTTCACTTAACTCACCGCGATATTCGCCGGCAAAATACCACTGCAGATCTTGATGATCACCGGCCGTCGTCAGTTGCTGCCACACCGGAAAGTTTGCTGTGGTGATGCCCGCCGGCTTGGCGTGAATATTGGCGGCCACCTGCTGCTCTGTAACCACCACTGCGTTTTCTGTTAATACCGCATAATCTGGCAATAAGGCTTTAACCCGCAAGCCACTTTGACGCAGTACATCTAAACAATAAGCGGCTATATCGCGACCAAGAATTAACACGTCTGCGGCTTCGTTGGCTTTAATCACACCCGTTGCAATATGTACGCTATCGAGGTCGCTGCAGAGTTTGTCTTCCAACTGAAAGGGTAAGGCCGACAAACCCACTCGCCCCCCTTTCGGCAGCACAACGCGATGAGCACTAACCGCCTCACCAGGAATTAGCACATAGCACGGTACACCTTCGGCCATGTCTGCCAAACTTGCCAGCTCGCTGGCATTAGCTAGTACGCCTTCGGCAATAACACGGGCACCGTCGTTGTCCCAGTGTAGCCAAGCAACCGGTGAATCCGGTTTCAAGGGTAAATCTATTAACAACAATGCAGTCAAAAAACTTCTCCATACTCGCGGGCATACACAATGGCCTTGCCGTTTTTTAACACCAAGCGGCTAAATAAGCGCATTTGACGTTGTTCATAAAACACATCCGCCAAGCCTTTAAAATAATGCGATTTCACTTCCAGCCCCTGTAACAATTTAGTGGGTAAGGTATCGTCTGACGCTAAATTCAGCGCGCTAACAAAACTGGCTATATCTGCCCAGCCAGTTTCTGGCCGACTTTCTAATACCGCACGCACGTCTTCTACCGATAGTACATTACCAATTGCCGCTGCTAACAAGGCCGCTTTCTCAAGCGGTAGAGTGTTTACATTAATGGCCGTATTCACTTCTGGTAAGGCGCACAAATAAGGCGCCATGCGCGCCTGTTCATCTTCTTCAAACTCTGCGTATAAGCCCATTTCACTAATAGAGTCTAATAGACTATTGGCGGGCAAATACGGGTAATCCAGTGCGGTGTAACTTAAGTCTTCAGCACCGTAAATGCCCTCAGGCGAAAAATCATCGTCAATCCAGTCTTGGGTTCTACCGATAATGAATTCCGCCCGCTGCGGCGAAATATCTAAGTTTTGAAGCAAGGCTGTAAATACAACTTCAGCGGCGATAACGTCTTCTTCGGCCCCCGTAGCTGGCTCTGCTCGGTACAGCGAATTCATATTAAAACAGGCCTGCTCATCGGCAATGACACCGGCGATAGAACCGCCATCAATCGGGAAGACAATGTCGGTTCTGGCCCAATCTTGATTCAAGGCAGTGACCATATCCCCCGCGGCATCCTCTAGTGCAAACGCCGCGATACGTTCGCCACCCAGCGCATACCAATACCCTTGGTCCATCAAACGTTGATTTAATAAGCGCTGACTGCTGTAACGCACGCCATCGGTCAAACTCACCGCCAGCACCACCATTATCGCAACAATCAGCAGCACCATAATTAGCGCTGCGCCGCGCTGCCTGTATCGCAATGTCATTACGGCAACTCCGGCAATAACACGTTCAACTGGATATCTGGCCAAGGGCCAGTCGACACGGTCATTCGCAACGATCGCGGCTGGCTGGCGCTAACCTGAGTACTTGGTGGCCAAAACGTCGACCACCGATTACCGTCGTACAACTCGACAACAAATGCGCTTACATCCCGCAGCAACACTTGGCGTTGCCACGGTGTATTACCCGAAGGATCAGCAACCGCCGCGCTGTATCGAATAAGCTCTTTTTCTTCGCGCACATAGCGCACCCGCTCAAGGGTACTGCCCAAACCTCGGCCGGGTAAGATCCGTCTTCCGCCATGCACAAATTCTAGCTCGCTATCTTCGCCCACTTGCTCGGCGAGCAAATTCGCAGCCATCTTATCGCCCTGAGCGTCGCGGGGAATACGCTGGGTAATCTGTTCTACATCTCGCCTAAACACGGTGAGAGCCAGAGCAACGCGTTCCAAGCCTTGCTGGCGAGTATCAATAGCGGCTTGATTCTCCAGCGAGCTATTTAAAAGCATGGCGCCCACTGTACCTAACAAAGCCATAATACCCACAGCGATGAGCAGTTCGACCAGCGTAAAGCCCTTTTGGCGCCTGCCGCGCATCGCCATACTCATTTACCAAGAAACGCCGAGCGAGTGGCTAGTACGTCATCACTCGAACTCAAAGACACTTCTACATCGACCCGACGCATATCTGGGTGTGGCGTTTGTTCAACACTGCGCTGCCAACGAAAATCGAAGCCCGCCAAACTCACTTTGCCGCTGTTATTATTGCCGTAGCCGTCCCTCAAAATATCTACCAGCACGTTGTGGGCAACTAAATCGGCAAACTGGCGCTGCTCTATTGCGCCGACGTTACTCGCGCTTTCCGTCAAACTTTTACTCAGTGCCACCGCTGCGGTGGCAAAAATAACCAAGGCCACCATCACTTCCAGCAAGGTGAAACCCTTGCTGCGCTGGCTAGATGTTTGGCGACGAATCTGAGTCCAAGGCATGTTGCTTACGGCTCTATGCTTAGCTGTTCGTCAAGCACCAAGGACTCGGCGCCCTCGGCTGACAAACGCCATTCAAAGGGTGAAATCTGGCCATCGCCAAGAAACAATATTTGCGGTGTCGTTTCTTTATCTTTGCTGTCTTCTACCGTGCTTTTTATCGGCTCACCGGCAACGCTAATCAAGGAGCTAACCCGCTCATCCAAGATCAACTCTTTTGCTAACACACCTTGTTGAATGATTTCCCAGCCCTGCGCCGTTAACACGTAAAATTGTCCTCGCTGCTGCTCCCAAGCCAAACCGAGACTACGGCCACTGAATACCGCTTCGGCGCGGGCGCTGCGAATATTGCCAATCAGCTTATAGCGCTGCTCCTGCAATAAAGCACCGCCGTCTTTCGACGGCAGTGTTAGGGCGGCAGCACCACTGAGCAGGCCGATAATAAAAATAACGACCATGAGCTCAAGTAGTGAAAAGCCTCGACTATTCCTGCCAGTTAACGATGTCACTGGCAAGTTCTTCACCACCTTCTTCTCCATCTGCGCCGGTTGAATACAAGTCAAACGCGCCGTGCTCGCCCGGTTGAATATAGACGTAAGCGTTACCCCAAGGATCTTCTGGCAGGCGTTTTATATAGCCATTAGTGCGATAACTCTTTGGCGTTGGTCCCGTTTCAGGACGTTTTACCAGACCTTGCAAACCTTGATCTGTAGTTGGGTATACGTGGTTGTCGAGCTTGTACATATCTAGTGCTTGTTCCAGCACCGAAATATCTGCACGCGCTTTTTCGACCATGGCCCGATCTTGGTTTTGCAATACATTCGGCGCAACTACTGCAACCAGTAAACCCATAATCACAATAACAACCATGATTTCTAACAAGCTAAAACCGCCCTGCTTGCCCGTAAAACTGTTAGTCGTCGCTATGCGCTGACGCGCTTTTTCATTTGAATTAAATACCAACATACCCACAAACCTCCTAAAACTGTGTGAGATTATTCAATTGTAATATTGGCAACATAATCGCCAATACAATCGACAATACAACGCCCCCTAAAACCACGATCAAAAGTGGTTCAAACAAGCTGACAAACATCTGTACCCGCGCCTGCAACTCACGCTCAAGATTACTTGCTGCGCGCTGGGTCATTGCTTCCATTTCGCCGCTGGTCTCACCGCTGGCAATCATATAAATCGCCAATGGCGGCAGCTCTGCCTCTTCTTGCAGGCAGCGGCTAAAGCTCTTACCTTCGCGTACTTGCTCGCGCACGGTTGCCATGCTTTTTTTCAAATGCTCATTGGATAGCGTGTCGCAGGCTACCTTTAAGGTTTCTAAAAAAGGCACCCCAGACGACATAAGAATAGATAGGGTTCTGAGCATGCGGGCGGAATCTAGTTCCAACATTAGCAGGCCCCACAGCGGTATTTTTAAAATTGCCTTGTCTGCCCGTAAGCGTCGCTCAGGAGACCTTAGCCACCACTTAAGGCCCAGCGCTATCGCGATGACAATAATAACCATGTATAGCCAATTTGCCGCCAACCCGTCACTGAGCGTAATTAAAATGCGAGTCAGCAACGGCAGCGCTTGATCGTAGTGTGCAAATTGCGCCGTTACTTTGGGAACAACATACGTCATCAAGGCCGCGATAACGGACAGGGCAACAAAGCACAATACAATCGGATACATCGCCGCCTGTACGATAACGCCGCGCAGTTTCTGACTGTCTTCGGTGTACTCAGCAAGTTGTTCCAGAATTAAACCAAGATCCCCCGACTTTTCACCGGAGCTAACCAGCGCCCGAAATACCGGATTAAATACCTGCGGATGCTCGTTCAAGCCATCGGCCAAGGAATGTCCTTCCAGCACGCGCGCACGCAAATCCAAAACCACCCGTTTTAAATACGCTTTACGGGTATGCTTGGCGGTCGCAGCCAGCGCTTCTTCAAGGGGAATACCCGACTGAATAAGGGTCGCCAAATGCCGAACAAACAGCGCGAGATCGGCAATGCTAACCCGCGAGCGACCATAGCTACGGCGGGCGTTTTCTGCTCGAGTTTTTTCGCGAGTTTGCTTTACATCGAGAGGGAATAATTGCTGATCGCGGAGTAACTGCCGAGCCTGCCGCCCAGAGTCAGCTTCGACAATACCTTTCTTATTGGCGCCATTGGCGTCAAGTGCGCGATACTCAAAGGCCGGCATCACCGCCCTCTCGTACACTGCGCAGCAGTTCATCTAGGCTGGTTTGCCCAGCTAATACTAGGCGCCGGCCTTCACCCATCAAAGAAGGCATCTCGTTGCCAACTTTACGCAAAATATCTTGTTCGCTAGCGCGGTTGTGAATCAGCTCCGCCACCTCTCGGTCAACAAGCAGCAACTCGTACACGCCCTGGCGACCTTTATAACCCGTATGCTGACACTCATCACAGCCCGCCGCGTTAAACGCCTGCTGCCCTTCTAGAGTTGGGTCACCTAGTAACCGCGCCTCGGTTTTATCCAAAACAATTTCGTGACGGCAATGCTGGCACAGTTTACGTACCAAACGCTGCGCCACTACACCCTTTAAGCTGGATGCGATTAAATACGGTTCAACGCCGATATCAACTAAGCGCGTTACCGCGCCAACCGCGGTATTGGTATGTAAAGTAGACAGCACCATGTGGCCCGTCAACGACGCTTGAACAGCAATCTCGGCGGTTTCTTTATCACGAACCTCACCGAGCATTACCACGTCGGGGTCTTGGCGAAGTATGGCGCGCAGACCACGCGCAAAGGTCATTCCGACCTTGGCGTGAACTTGAGTCTGGCCAATACCGTCGATGTCATATTCGACCGGATCTTCCACGGTCAAGATATTGCGGCGGCGGTCATTGAGTGACATTAAGCCCGCATACAATGTGGTGGTTTTACCGGAGCCTGTCGGCCCAGTAACCAGTAAAATTCCGTTCGGTTGTTGCAATAAATCTTTGAGCGCAGCGAGGGTTTTTTCCGGCATGCCCAGCTGATTAATATCAATGCGCGCCGCTTGTTTGTCGAGCAGACGCATAACAACCCGCTCGCCGTAATTCGACGGAATGGTAGACACCCGCACATCGACTGAACGACCGGCAATACGCAGCGACACCCGACCATCTTGGGGGACGCGTTTCTCGGCTATATCGAGCCGCGACATAACTTTAATCCGCGACACCAGCAAAGGCGCTAGACGCCGACTCGGGGTTAAAACCTCTTGCAATATGCCGTCGACACGCAAACGCACCGACATGGTTTTTTCGTAGGTTTCGATATGAATATCAGACGCGTCCCGCTTTAATGCTTCGCCAAATAGAGCGTTGATTAAACGGATAACCGGCGCATCGTCTTGGGCGTCGAGCAAGTCTTGCGACTCGGGAATTTCTTCAGCCAAGCGATCTAGATCAACCTCGCTGGAAATATCCCCCATCGCCGACATCGCATCGCCTTGCTGGCGCTGAAAGGTCTCATTAATTTTATCTTGCAGCACTTTTTCGTCGCAGAGCTTAAACGACACATGACCGACCAGAATTCGCTGCACTTCTGCCACCGCTGAGGCGGGAGTTTCTTTACAACACAGTAAGTCGAAGCAACCATTTGGGGTTTCTTCGACGAGCACGCGATTACTGCGCGCAAATGCGTAACTTAGCGGCTGGCTCATATATTACGGGGCCGGGGCCGATGGATTGTCTTGCTCGGGCGCTTTCAGCATTTTCTTTTCAACCGCCTCTTCTGCTGGCGTCATCGGTGGTGGTACCGGCTTGCTCGGCAAAATTCCCGGCGGTGAAGGATCCATTCCGGCCCACTCTGGCAATACCGCCAGATCCGTGAACGGGAACAAATTAATGCCCTGCTCGGCTTTAACCAATTGCTCTGCGCGAATGTAGTTGTATTTACGGGCGCTTAATTCAGACAAGGTGCCCTGATCACGCACAATCGTTGGGCGAATAAACACCATCAAATTACGTTTCACTTTGCTGGTATTGTCAGAGCGAAACAGGCGTCCAAGGATGGGGATATCACCGAGGAAAGGTACTTTTGCAGATTGCTCAGTCACCTGATCATCTATCAAACCGCCAAGTACAATCGTCGCGCCATCATTCACTAACACAACCGTTTTAATCGTGCGCTTATTGGTAATAACATCGGCGGCATCGGTAGATGGGCTTAGCGAGGAAACTTCCTGCTCAATATTCAATTGCACCGCGTCACCTTCATTTATTTGCGGTGTAAACAGCAGTTTGATACCTACCTCTTGGCGGCTGATAGTTTGGAAGGGGTTAGCATTGGTCGAACTAGCAGTAGAACCCGTTACCACCGGAATCTCTTGACCAACCAAAATTGACGCTTCTTCATTATCGAGGGTAAGTAGGCTCGGCGTAGATAGAATATTAGATTCTGAATCGCTCGCAAGCGCCGTCAATAAGGTCGCAAAACTAAACGCGCCATCTTTGATTTTACCCAAGCCAAACGCTGCGCCACGCACGCCACTTACCGCAGCCGCTGCGGCGTCTTCACCTGCCAGCAAACTAATAATGCCCGGTGCGCTGCCATTACCTGATGCCCCGCCACCGAAATTAATACCGCCAACGGGCGTGCTTCCAGCATCGCTACCACGGAACAACCACTGCACACCCAGCTCTTTGGCACGGTTATCCGACACTTCAATAATAATCGCCTCAACTAATACTTGGGCGCGGCGAATATCCAAATCAGCAATTACCGACTCCAAGTTATCGATAATATGCGGGCTACCCGACATAACAATTGAGTTAGTTTGATCATGCGCTTCGATATTAATTAGGGATGAGTTGCTGCCGTTCGCCACCCCTTTGCCAGCATCGCCTTCTTTAAGTAACGTATCGCTGATGCTTTTTAAAACCGGTGCAATATCTGCCGCCTTGGCGTATTTCAAATAGCGAACTCGAATATTCGACTGATTGCTAACTTCACTGTCTAGATCTTTCACCAACCGCCGTAAATACGAGCGCGCATCGTCATCGCCAAACAAAATCAAGGTATTGGTGCGGGCGTCCGCCGCGACCACTGGCTTTGCCGCGCCACGCTTACGGGTTTGCTGCGACAACACTTTGGTTAAAATTCGCTCAACTTCCTCGGCCGACGAATGCTCAAGTACCACGGTTTCCATCAGCTGGGTGTCGACCGCATTCACTGCGTTCACAATTGACATCAGGCGCCGTACATTCGACTCACGATCTGTGATCAAAATAATATTTGAATCGGCATAGCTGGTGATTACGCCAACTTTATTGTCTACCAGAGGGCGTAATGACTTCACGAGTTCGTCGGCATCGGCGTTTTGCAATTGCGCAATACGCGTGACAATAGATTCGCTACGTCCCATTGACGAACGATCCGACTGCACACTTATACCTTCAATTTTCGCCGCCTGGTTTGGAATAACTTTTAAAATGCCATCACCTACTTCGATGGCTGAATATCCCTCAACACCTAACTGCAGCAAAAATATTTGATATAACTCGTCGGCATCGAGCTTCCGATGACTTTCAACACTGATTTTGCCCTTCACGCGGCTATCAACCACAATGGTTTTGCCGGTGAGCTTGGCCACGGTATTGATAAACTCGCCAATGTCGACATTTTGCATATCTAGATCAAAGCGTTCGGCTAGGGCAGTGCCCGATACGCTAAGAAAAATGCTCAAAACAAGGCTGTACTTGAGTATTAAGGATTTCATATATCAAATCTTTTGGTGAGTATGGTATCGGCACGTTGAACCAGTAGCTCAAAGGACGTGGTATTTTGCATGAGCTTGAATAATTCCTGTGGCTGTAAATCTGCCACAGACTGACCATTTACAGATAAAACAACATCGCCAGGTTCCAGCTGTAACTGGTCGAATAAGCGCTTATCGCGACCGGGCTTAAGTTCATAGCCCAGCAATCGGCCATTTTCATTAACAGGGTTGGCCGAGAAAAACCGCGCCAACATTAGCGGACTATTTTGAACCGTGTCTCTGGCATCGCCGATAAGCTCACGGATTTCAGGGGAATTTAGATCGACCGTACTATTGCCAGTTGCGCTAGGCGATATTGCACTGCTAATGCCAGCCAATCCATCCTTTTTATCTAGTTCGATTTTTTCGCGTTTGCGATTATTTTCAATGACGATGTATTCAGGAAGCACAGCGAGTAAACGCACCGAACCCGGCACCTCAATTTTCTCGCCAACGCTATACGCTTTGGTTTTATTGCCGTGTTTTAGCACCGCCACACCCAGCTCATTATTCCCCGCAACTAAACCAATGACGGTGATTTTCAAGGCACTGCGGCGAATATCCTCGCTGGCCTCGGCCGCTGCGACGTCGCTCACCGGTGGCACGCCAAATAAGGGTACTGCAAGTAAACTTTGAACATCATAAGAGGCATTATTACGACTAGCTGAGCTTCCACCGCCACTGTCGGCAACAACCGCGGTGGGCAGGGCTGGCGCTCTAAGCCAAGCAGAAATATGCCAACATAGACTAGCCAAACAGGCCAATAATATTGCCGACAACACAATATTTACAGCACCTGCCGCGCGAGGAGGGAAAAACCTTGTCAATGTCACAGAACGATCCACGTCTCAGACTTACCCCAAAATTACCGCGAAGCGCCGAATAGTAGACGAACAATATGACATTTTTCTTACTGAAACCGCGTTCAAAGGCCAAAATCCGTTTTTATAGTCACAATAATGTCGTATCGACTTGCCAGCACCGGCTTTATTTCGCCTTAAAACAGCAAAGCGCTTATTTAAAAACACAGTGTTTCGCATAATCCAGTGATTCGTTGGTAGACCAATCACCTTTGTCTTTTTTATCCATCCCTGCACACCAGGCGTCGCTACCTACTTCTGGCGCACATGCCGAGATCCAAAAAACCACACTTAGCAGTCCAAACAATTTTATTGTTTTCATTACCTTAACCCCAGCTATTAATCTATCCCCGAAGTGTAACAGAGGGCAGCTTAATCAGGCACAGTCACGGAGCAATTTTCCACAAAAAGCCTACGCTCATCGCTCCCTGCGCTTAAACTGCCCGATTGTCAGGCTGGAACCATATCAAAATCGAATTTACTGATACCACAGTCTGGGCATTCCCAGTCCTCAGGCACATCCGCCCACAGCGTTCCCGCGGGAATACCATCGTCAGGTAAACCTTCCGCCTCGTCATAAATAAAGCCGCAAATAACACATTCCCACTTTTTTAACTCGCTCACAATTTGCCCCTATATAAACCAATCAAGTACTTTATTCCCGCCAATCTACAGCGGCACTTAAGGTATTCCGTTACAGAGTATACTACCGAAATTGCCGCCAAAATATTAAGTAAATTCAATGATGTGGCTTTGCTTTAGGAGAGGCAGCGGCGGCACCGAAATCCAGTAACACAACCCAATCCTGTTGATTTCGCTCAATTGTAAGCACAAGGTGCATTGCCTCGTCTAAATGCTCGTAAATATCGGTAAGCGCAACATCTCCCGACAGATTAACGCCGTCTATGGCCCGCACTCGGTCGCCCGGCGCCAACCCTAAGGCGGAGAAAATCAACTTATCTTTGCCTGGTGACACGTAATACTCACGACCTTGATCACTTATAACCACGTCAACTTTAATCGCCCCAAGCAATGACAGTGGGCGGTCATAGAGTCGGCCGCGATAATCAGACACCAATGGCTGAACCCGACTATTTCCTCGCAAATCAACTATATGGGATTTATTCAGCGACGCGGGTTTAGCAGCGCCAGCATTTAATACCTGCAATTTCATCCGCGAAGCACTGTCTTTTGGCTCTCGCAACCACAGCAAAGCATAGCTTCCACAATGGTTCAGCAATACCGCGTCGTGCAAAATACGGCTTACCGCCAAGCATGGCGCCGCCAATAAATCGCCCGCTCGCAATAGCCGCTCATCGCCATCAATATTGACCACAGCGTAGTCACCAATAGTATCAACCGCGATTTCCCGCAAACTAAGCTGAGTATAAAAATACGGATCCTCGCCAAATAGATCTGCATTCTCTGCATTGAAAATACGCGCTTCTTCAGACGCGGCATGCATACCCGGAAAATAGGTGGCTACAAATAGCAATGCCGCCCCACACAGACAAGCAAACACCACACCACGGAAAAATCGTAATAACACCCCTTACCCCTGCTCTCAAAAACCCTTGCCGCCATTACATATTGTGCTTTACCGCAGCCCGCTACGCCAACACCGCCCATCAGTAAATTTATTCACCGTAGCCCAGCTGGGTTACACTAGCGTTTTTGCTCATTGTACTGGTATATGCAAATACATCTCGCACCGATGGAAGGCGTTGTCAACGCGCGTATGCGCGCATTACTCACTGCCATCGGCGGTATTGACCGCTGCATTACTGAATTTGTGCGCATCACAGATCAGCTGCTACCAGCTAGAGTATTCCATCGCTTGTGCCCAGAGCTTGAACAAGGCAGCAGAACCCCCTCGGGCACCCCCGTTTATATACAATTACTGGGCGGTGAACCCGGCCCGATGGGAGAGAACGCAGCGCGCGCAGCAAGTTTGGGTGCCATTGGGATCGATACTAACTTCGGCTGCCCTGCAAAATGCGTTAACCGCCACCGCGGTGGCTCAGTGCTATTAGACGAGCCAGAGCTACTCTACCAGATCATTAAATCTATGCGCAGTGCCGTTCCCCAGAGCGTTCCTGTTACTGCAAAAATACGCCTTGGGTTTAATGATGACAGTAAACTCATCGATATTGTTAGCGCCATCAACGAAGCTGGCGCCAACGCCCTCACCATTCATGCCCGAACAAAAATGGACGGCTACAAACCACCGGCGCATTGGCACAGGCTGGCAAAAGTACACAACTTTATCGACGTACCCGTTATTGCTAACGGTGAGATATGGAATCCTACAGATTTTCAAGAGTGCAGACGCGCCAGCCTTTGCAGCGACGTTATGCTGGGCCGCGGTTTACTCGCCAGACCCGACCTTGCGCTAGAAATAAAATCACTTGCGCAGGGCAAAGAGTACCAACGCCAGCAGTGGTCAAACATATTAGTATTAGTTGACGCGCTATTCAGTGACAGCGTAGCAAACTGCGCACCACGCCATGTGGGCGGCCCTATCAAGCAGTGGCTGGGATATTTGCGCAGGGAATACCCTCAGGCACAACAGCTTTTCGAACAGATTAAACGCCTAAACACCGCAGCAGATATTAGCGCAGCACTTGGGGAACATCGCGGCTATCAGGAGACTGTTGCGGCCTAGTACACATTACGCAGCCAACCCTTGTGCTACCCCAATATTTTCTTCAGGTAATTCAATTCATCCAAGGCCCCAGAGTCGGTTTGAGACAGTACGAATTTTTCAACCTTGCCGCCCACCAACGGAATTTTCGCCTTACATTTATGCGCAACGCTGTATTCGCAACCCTCAGCAGTTGCCAGCAAGGAGATTGTCGCAGTGAGCTCTACCGGCTGATTTCTAACATCAATAAGCAATTTACCTTGCCAGCCATTTTTACACGCAGTCCAAGTTTCAACAAATTCCAAAGTTTGCTTAGCGCTAAAGATTTTTGCTAACACCGACGGCAGCTCGCGAACAACCTCCCTGACCATATGCACCTTAACGTCTTCACCGTCTTCTTCAATATCGCACTCTGCGCTGAGCTCACCGAGCGCAATACTTCTTTCAACACGAAAATCCGGGTCACATAACACAGCCCAAACTTGGTCGACATTGTGGTTAAGCTTACAGGTAACTGTCATGTTGCATCCTCAAATCATTATTTTTATTTGCGAGCTACTGCGCACTCACTGACAAAGTTTAGCCCAATACCTGCGGTCACACTATGCCCCATACTACGCTCGACCCTCAAAAACAAATCGATGTAATAGCATGCCTGAAAACATTGCTAACAAGAATATAATAAAACTTGATGCACCAGTTAAAATCGCCACTAACGCCGGAGCCGGACACAAGCCACTTAAACCCCAGCCAATACCAAATAGCAGTGCACCCAGCAACAACCGGCCATCAATATCTTTTTTGGTCGGTAAAGAAAATACCTCTGCGTATTTTGGTGACGACATTTTAAGAACCCAAAAAAACCCGGGCGTTGTAATAAGCAAAGCGGTTCCCATTACCAAGGCTAAACTCGGGTCCCAAGCGCCGGCAATATCAAGGAAATTCTGAACTTTAGCTGGATTGGCCATGCCCGACACTGTAATGCCCGCGCCAAATAATACCCCCGCTAGCAAAATAATCCATCGGTTCATACGCCTTCTCCCAACAAATGACGGATCACAAATACGGTTACAATACCGCTCGCCATAAAAATAACGGTAGCCACCAGTGAGCGCAGTGAAAACCGCGAGATTCCGCAAACCCCGTGACCAGATGTGCAGCCGCCGCCCATGCGCGTACCCAAGCCCACTAACAATCCGGCCACCACCAGCATCGGTACACTCGCTACGCTAACCACATCGTCTAACGCGCCGGTTGAAACAGCCGCAAGCACGGCACCAACAAATAAGCCCGCCAGAAACAGTAAACGCCAATTCCGCTCTTCACCATTTTCTAATATTGCACCCGCCACAATACCTGATATTCCCGCAATTCTTCCCATAGACCACATCAGTAACACCGCCGACAAGCCGATTAAGGCACCGCCGCTTATCGCCTCGATGGGGGTAAACGCTGTCTCTATATTCATATTGCCACCTTATTACGTTGCCTAGGCGTCTTATACGCCGCCGTTCTGCAATAGTAATCTTAGTATGAATATAATTATACCCCCATGGGTATAATTATTTGGTGCAAGAAATGACCCATGACAATATTTAGGACTTAGTAAAATACAGATATTTAAGCTGGAAGTATTTCAGCAGCAATAACTACGACGTGATTTAAAAGAACACTTTAGGAAGGTGACACGGCGGGAGCACGAAGCACCCCGCATGACTTGGCCGATTATGCGCGTAGATGATTTCTAGGTAATTCTGCGCCCAAATGATGATGACTCTTAGTTGATAGCCGATTAATTTCTTCCGCCTCGTAAGCCGCTAATATTTCAGCGAGTTTACGACTTATCGTGGTACTAGCACGGATCATTTCAATTTTAGGCCACGTCGCCCGTTCACCTTCCGCGATAAAAAACTGCAACTCGTCTGGCGTTAGCTCGGTAAGTAGTTTACGAGGGTCAAAAAAGCGGTAGCGAGGAATAATATTGATGTCCCCTGTGTACTCTTGATTGATGACCGAATAAACAATATTTGTTACTCGACGCACACGGGGAGAATTTTTAAAATACTTACGTGCCACACTGCTCCCAACTTTAGAAAACTCTTTAATACTCCGACCACCCAGCTGCCGCATCGCATTAAACAAACCACCATTTTCTATTTTAGTATCGCGCACCGCCCACAGCACAATTGGGTTCGTCTGGCTAACAATAAAATGATTTACACCGTAAAGCCGGCTTAATCGTTTCGCCGGTAAATCATCACTCACAGACCCGTCGATCCAGCGTCGAGTCGCAAGATACGGCTGAGGATGACCGTGGACATTTTTCGCCTCTAACATGACCGGCGGATAAATGCCCGGCACCGCGCAAGACGCCAACACAGCTTTGCGTATATAAACATTCGGGGACGCAATCGCATTCAGCAACCGCGAGGTTTGATGAACATCTGAAGGTGAAATAGAAATATTGATGTGCCGTCCAGTGCGCTCAAAAGCCTCCTGAAAGGTAATATCGGGAATTAGCTTGGCAATTTTTTCTTTCAAGACTTGATGATTAATTCTAGGAGAAGATTTTGACATACGACCATTGGCAAGCTCGACTTCAGCTAGCAGCAATTTACCTAGGTTTTCTGCTACCAAAAAATCCTGTAACTCAAGGTCTGTCCGCGTCCCCAACACCGCCGCAATCAAAGAACCTGCACTTGATCCAGAAATAACATCCGGTAATAGATTCTCTTCCACCAAAGCCTTTACAACACCAATGTGGAAGTTGCCTAGTACTGCACCACCGCTGAGCATCAACGCAGATTTACCGTAGCATTTATTCGCGCGGCGAAAAAAATCAAGTCGCTCGAGAAAGTTTGGCGAATCAGAATCCAACTTCGACAGATGATCTAGCGCATCACGAATACCGTCTACATAATCATGCACTAGCTGCTTGGTACCAAACATGGCGCGGGCATGTAGTACCGGCTTACCCATACCACCCATATTGCCGTGAATACCCTCATTGAGAGTAAATAACAAACCAATATTGTCATCATTATCACGGAAATAGCGCAACCTCTCTAAGCGCGAGCGAATCGACGCATAGTCATAAAGACTTGTTTTATCAATCTTTTTCCAGTGCTCTCTACCGGAACAACGGTCATGCTCTTTCGCCAGAGCCTTCCACTCTTCATAGCTACTGGCAAGTCGCAGTTTATTTTCCAGTTTTTTCACAATTCAACCTACTTGTCATATCAACAGGATATTACGTAGAAATTTTAATGCCTAACACCACTCTAACGAATCGCCATGACGCTGACTATAGGCATTTATCATTAATTTACATCAAGGTTGCGATGCCACATTTTTTTGAATATCACAGAACTTTGCTGTAAATATGCTGCATATCGACACAAGGTTTGAAAGTATTACTTATTCCATTGAGCAGCTTAAATAAACTTACAATGTGATTTCCTATCACGGGCTTGCCAGTGGTAAGTATCGATACAGCGATATCCCGTTCGGGATCTGCCCAACACAAAATATTAGAAAAACCTAAATGGCCGTAAGCATAGTGAGTTTTGGGGCCGTATAAGCCCACTGGATTGAGGCCTAACATCATTCCCGCGCTATAACGCATTGGCAATATGATCAAGGAATGATCAAACTGCGGCTTCCCCATCTCACGAGTTGCACGACTCACCGTCAGGGGCGTAAAAATACGCTTTCCCTGCCACTGACCGCCCTGCAACAACATTTGAAAAAAACGACTCGCCTCTTCTGCCGTCGCATATAAATTCGCTGAGGCAATCTCGGCGCTCAAAAATGCCTCACTATTGGATATATCGACAACCTCAGACACGCCAACACCCAATATTTTGCTTAATTGGCGCTCCACCATACCGATATTTGGCAAACCAGTTGAGTAATTACGGGCGACTTTTGAGTGATCCATTCTCTCTAAGCCAAATCGAAAATACTTCATACCCATTGGCTTTCGTACGACTTCGTCTAGATACTCATTTAAGGTCTTACCCGTCACCACGCGGATCAATTCAGCCTGAATAAAGCCGCTGGTAATCGCATGATACGCCAACACTCGGCCATCATTGTGCAGTGCGGGCTGCTTGCAAATTTGCGCCACCGCCGCGTCGTGATCAAACAATAAATCAATTGGCACATCGTCAGGAATTCCCGGCACACCAGCTCGATGAGCAAGTAATTGATACACCGTAATGAGCGCTTTGCCCTCTGCCGCGAAGGCGGGAATGTAATGGCTAACTGGGTTGAGTAGATCAATAAGACCGTCCTCTGCCAGTTTGTGAATCAGCATTGCTGATACCGCCTTCGACGCAGAAAACAGACATACCGGCGTTTGCAATGAAGCGATACAAGGTTGAGTATGATTGGCTCCGTCTGCATAACCGAGCGAGCGATTTAGCAAAACATCACCACCGCGCCGAATACACAAACTCACCATGGGGTGCATACCTGAACGAAATATCGACTCCGCATGCGCCCACAAAGCATCGACGTCTCGCTGCATAATCCCGTGCTCCAGCGCAGGCACTTCTTTAGAATCAATATCGCTCAAATCCGATAAATCTTCTGGCACCGAAATGCCCCGAAACGCCAAATTACGACAGTTACGATATTGCTTCGCCAACCACATACTGATGCTCTTTATTAGAAACCTAGCCGAACTTTATAGCACGATCGCAAGCCGCACTCTATGACACTAATGACATGGTTAGGTGGCTATTACGGTCACCAACGCTAGCCAATATTTTCCGTGGCGCCAGCGCCAATCAAGAGTGCACAAGGTCACCTGAATTATGGGTGTAGAGATATAAACAAAAACGGCGAGAGGTTTAGACGTCTGTGGGCGATAAATCTACCAAATCTGTAGGGCGACCGTGCAGATAGCCCTGCGCGTAATCTACTCCTAGCGCTTGCAGCTGATCCAACACAGCCTGACGCTCAACAAACTCAGCGATGGTGCGCTTACCCAGTACATGACTAATATCATTAATGGAGCGCACCATCGCTTCATGCACCGGATTTTTATCCATGTCATGCACAAACAAGCCGTCTATTTTCACAAAGTCTACTGGCAGCTCTTGCAAGTAGCCAAACGATGACATTCCGGTACCAAAGTCATCTAGTGCAAACTTACCGCCCAATTCATGCACGCGATGAATAAATCGCGTCACCACGGCGAAATTAGTAATTGCCACGGTTTCGGTAATTTCAAAACAGATTATTTCTGGATTGACATTGCCCCGCCGCAGACAGCGATAGACAAACTCTAGAAAGGATTCCTGACACAAAGACTGGCCAGAAATATTAATTGAATACATTACGTTACGAGAATTAAGCTCTGGGTTACGCTGCAAATAATTAAAGAAATACTTAATCACCCAGCGATCAATTTGCGGCATAAGCCCAAACCGTTCAGCGGCGGGCATAAACTGTCCTGGCCGGAGCACTTCGCCGTTATAGCGCATACGAACCAAAAGCTCATTGTAAATCGTGGTGCGATTGTGCTCATCAACCAATGGCAAAATTCGCTCGGTGACCAAGCAGAAATCATCAGCTGCTAAGGCCTTATTAATACGGTGCACCCAATCCATATCATCATGTAAACGACTTAACTTTTTATCGTTGATGTCGTAAACGTGTACCCGACCACGGCCATCCTCTTTCGCGGAGTACATCGCCACGTCTGCTTGGCTCATCACACTCTCACGATCTTGGGTGTGTTCATCAATTAATACCACACCAATACTGATAGACGCCTTATGCGAAATACCACTCCAAACAAATGGCATGCGCCTTACCGCTTTAATCAGCCGGTTGGCTACCGAGCGCGCTTCAAAGGTGTGCATATTACTAAGCAGTACGCCGAACTCATCACCACCTAAACGACAAAGCATGTCACCAATGAAAAGCTCTTTCTGTAAAATATCAGCAATACATTTTATTAAATTATCGCCCGCTCCGTGACCGCTGGTGTCGTTAATTAACTTAAACTGATCAATATCTATATAAAGCAAGGCGTGGGTTCTTGAACTTGCAGATGCATCATTTACCAAGTTTTCTAGGCGTCGCTCAAACTCCTGCCGCCCCATCAGCTCCGTTAAAGGGTCGAGATGACTTTCACCGTCACCGTAATGGACTAAAATCGCAGTGTCTTCATGCACAGACAAACTGCAGCCCACTACAGCACCGCCGTCATCAACAATACGTCTGGTCGTAATAAAGTATTGAGTATCGCTGACGTGCGGCAATGACACGCGGCAGTCCGCTATATCAGCGCCATTACCGTCAAGTACATCCGCGAATAAATACTCACCGCCCGCAACCTTAAAAGGTAAAAATTCAGCCAGTGACAAGCCATCAGCACTATCATGCCCACTCAACTCTATTGCCGCCGCATTCGCGTAATTAACACGCCCCTCTTGATCCACACAAACGAGGCAGTGACCAAGACTGGCGAGTATCCAGCTCGGTTGAATTTTAGCCATGTCATCTACATTGATCATCAGCCTACCTTTATTCCGCTAAAGGAATGGTGAAGTAAAATGTAGAACCTTTACCTAATTCAGATTCAAGCCATATTTTTCCACCATGCCACCGCACAATTTTTTCACATATAGCCAAGCCCACACCGGAATCGCCTGCGGTGCCATTACTTTGATCACGGTGAAAAAGATTGAACAAACCACTGTGGTTTTCTGGACTAATGCCAACCCCAGTATCGCTCACCGAAAACAACCAATTCCGTTCATGGGTCATGGCATTAATGTAAATTTCCGGTTCTCGTCCCTCTGTAAAACGAATCGCATTACTAATCAGATTTTTAAACAGCTGCATTAACTGACGCCGACAGGCAAACACCGTTGGCAAGGTCTCGCAATGAAGATTAGCGTGACTAGATTGAAACTCCCGATCCAAATTCACCAACACATCATTGATAATAGAATTACAATCAACTAGCTCTCTGCTCTCGTTAAAACGACCAACCGATGTCAATGCAACCAGCTTATTCAATGCCGACTGCATGGCATATACATTTTCTCGCACTTCCAAAAAGTCTTCAGCCAAGCCCGGCGGTGACATTTCTTGCACACTGCCACCAATTCGACGCACTGCGGAGACCACGTCATTCAAGGGCATTTGTAAATCTCTTGCCGCCAAATGAGAGAGCTGTTCAATTTCATTAACCAAGCCTATCAATTGATGGCGGCTTCGCGCCAAGGCAATTAAGTCTCGGTACGACGACAAGGCGGTATAAATTACCGAAAACAAACGATCTTGGGTCAGTTCGGTTTTAGCGCGATAATCGTTAATGTCATAGACTTTTAAAACACGACGTTCCGGTGCCATACCTGGCTGACCGGTACGCAAAATAATTCGCACAAAATGATTGCCGAGTTCCTGACGAATATAACGCGCAACTTCTAGCCCCGCGTCATCCGCCTCCATAACAACATCGAGGAGAATGATGGCAGTATCTGGATTTTCTTGAATTAATTTACGCGCCTGCTGCCCCGAATAAGCGCTGACAAACTCCAAATGACGGCCGCCAAAATTAAAGTCATGCAGGGCTAAGCGAGTTACTACATGGATTTCTTCTTCGTCATCAACAATAAGAATTTTCCAAGTATTATTTTCTGCAACAGCACTCTGATTCAGCAATGCAGTGTGCTCGCCAGCTAAATTTAATTGATCATTATCAGCCATATTTCGTAGCACCTTATTATGTAGATCTATCATTCTTGGGCTAACTCCAGCAATGCGATAGTCTCGTGTGCTATTGCTACATTTTTCACAAATAGCTCGATCATACTAATATCTGGCACAGAAAAAACATCTCTTGCCGACACATACAGTAATTGCTCTAGGCCAGACTGTGTAACGTAATAGCTCACCCAGTAATTATCGCCATAGTCACTCTTTTTAGTTCTTAAGACATAGCGAACACGATCGAGATCAGTCTCGTCAAAGCACGCCATATCTATCTCACCGCGATAAGCTTTGAATTTTCCGATACCCGCCAATATTCTCAATCGCTCAGCGCTGGGATGCGCAAAAATACCCGATGCATCAATAAGAACAGCGTCATTATTCAAATACAATAGCGCGGTTAACTGCTGTAGCACCCCTTCTGAGAACTCAGAAATATTTCGTGTTGAAAAAATTTCCGCCGATGAGGAAATTACTTTCATCAGGCCCTTTCTATTCTCCTCAAGTGCAATGAGATCACTATAAGATCGAAGGCTGGTATACACCGTTGAGAAGAGCTTTTGCCGTGTCAACTCGGTTTTTTCTTTGTAATCATTAATATCATACTGGGTAATAATGTCTTGCTCCGGTGATTGACCGGGCTGCCCAGTGCGAAGAATGATACGTACAAACTTATTCTTTAGTTCACGCCGAATATAATGAACCAGATCCAAGCCCGCCTTATCCGTCTCCATAACGACATCAAGTAAAATCACCGCAATGTCGTCATGCTCAGCCAAGATCGTACGCGCTTCGGCAGCGGAGTACGCGCTAATAAATTCCAAACCGCGACCGCCCAGCTGAAAATCATCTAAGGCTAACAACGTTACAGTGTGTACAACTGCTTCATCATCGACAACAAGCAACTTCCAAGGCCGTGTACTTGTGCCTGTTCGACGCGTTTGCGGCTCTAATGCGAGCTTGAGCCCATCGAAATCACTCACGAGGGTATGATCATTTAAATTATTCATACAAGGCTACCCTGCCAACATCCTTTGGTAAGAAAAGGCGAATCATTGTTCCCTGCCCCACTTGGCTTTCGATTTCAATGCTGCCGCAAAGCTGTTGCGTAACAAGGTTGTACACAATATGTAATCCTAAACCACTGCCACCACCACTGCGGTTAGTGGTGAAAAATGGGTCCCAAACCCGTCCAATGTTCTCAGGCGGAATACCTTTACCATCGTCACTAAAGCAAATACACACGGTATCTATATCGCTCTCGTAAACGCGTAGCAAAAGCTTGCCGCTGTCGTCTTGCTCGTAAGCGTGGACAATCGCATTCATAACAAAATTAGCGAGAATTTGTGATAGCGCACCAGGATAGGACCGAATACCAATATCTGCTGGGCAGTCAAACTCGCATGTTAATGCGGTTTTGCGCAGCTGTGGATGAAGACTCATCAATACCTGACCAAGGTATTCTTTTAAAACGAGGTAGCGAACATCGCTATTGCTCTGATCAACAGCCACTTGTTTAAAACTTTGAATAAGATTCGCCGCGCGCTCTAAGTTACCTAAAATAATATCCGCCGCTGAAGTCGCGTGCTGTATATATTGTAGTAAGGCTGAATTTGTCAGCTCGCCTCGGTTATATTTTTCGCTAACACTGCGAGTACTTTCCAGTAGTGTAGAAGCCGCCGTGACACCGACGCCGACAGGCGTATTAATTTCGTGTGCCACCCCCGCGACCAAGCCACCCAATGACGCCATCTTTTCATTATTTATTAATTGTTGCTGGGTAGATTTTAAGCGCTGCAGGGCTGTGCTTAACTCACGATTGCTAATATCAACCTCTCTCACCCTTACTTCTAACTCGCGCCGCGCCTGCACAATGTCATGATTTCTGCTTTCGATATCGGCAATCATGCTATTGAAATTTTCCGACAAGATCCCTAACGCGTCTGTCGCAACCACGTCGGCGCGCATTGAGTAATCTCGGCTTTCTGTCACCATTTTGATGATATCAAGTAAGCGATGAACTGGTGCCAACATCCGCCGTGATGCCCGTGCGGAAAGCCACCAAGCGAGCACGCAACTCGCCACCAAAATCAAACACCACGCCAACACCAGCGCATACCGCGAGGCGATTTGCTGCTGTGGTTTTATGAGTAAATTCCAATGGTGGATTTCACCATTTGCTGAGCGCCATTCGATGGCGTTGGTGTAATCTGACCCTTCACTTGTAAAGTGTGAAGCGCATTGCACGTCGCTGTTAGAACTAGTCAACAAATCAGACTCGTCATATAGGCAGAAAACAGGACTATCCGCAGATGCCATCGGTAATATCTTATTCAGCGTAGCAAGACCGCCTGGCTGACGAATTAAAGTTTCAATCAAAATACCGTAGTTAGCGTAGCTCTCATCGCCTTTACTGTTTCTCGCAGATGAGATGACGTACTCACTCACTATCACCATAAGCAGAAAGCAGAGCAGTGTATTGGCGACAAAGAAAGCAATCAGCTTTCTTGCAAAAGGCGCTGCGCTAAGGGATTGCTTTAACACTACCGAAAATCCTATTCATCACTTTCCATTCCCACTCTAAGGTGCAGGCGATTTCACTGCTGCATTCATACTGTTTGCAATCCGTGTACACGTGAAAAATCTATTGATGCACTTTACAGTCAATCTGCATAGGATATGAATAGTGTGAACTACTTACTGGATTTGGCAGGGAATAGCGTAAATTCGCAGACTATAGCGCCGCGACTACCAAGATGACTCGTTGAGTGCCTAGCGAACGCCGGCACCATACTGAATAGATGAACACTAGCTAGGCCGCCACTGGCAACGGGATAGCTAGTGCATCTTACGGCTTAGTTAAGATAGAAGTCGACTCTATCGTCTTGGAAAATATCAGCGCCCGGAGCCAATAACTCCATATAGCGGTCAAAGTACAAGAACTGCTTCAGCAGCATCGTAAAAGCACGAGGAAAGCGAATGCCGTATTTTCTGGCTATATCACCCAGCTCACTTAGCAGGGAGTTAATGCCCTCACCTTGGCGATTCTCCAACACTCGCTGAGGGTCTAAAGAATTCAAGCCCTCAAATAGCTTCTGAATATCCTTGGTCAGGGAATCAACATCAACCTTGTCGCGGGTAATACCCACACTCACCATAGATTCAGCCATCAGCTGGTAGTTTTGTTCACTAATGGCCATAAACAGACTGAAAATTGCCTGCCACGCTTCTGGCTGAATTCGCCCTACCATACCGAAGTCGATAAACCCGACTTTACCGTCGGGCATAATCATTAAATTCCCGCTGTGCAGGTCCGCATGAAAAAACGGGCACTGGGTCAAGCTCGCAAACCAGGTGTTCAGTGCGCTGAACAAGCTACTGGCGGGATCGAACTCGCCCTTGCTCATCGCCATTTCATTGGTCAGCGCCACACCGTAAAAACGCTCCATAGTGAGCACCTTCCCACCCGAAGCATTGGTGTATGGCTTTGGTGCCATAACAATTTCATTACCGCTGTCACTAAGAAACTTTCTGAACTCGCGGAGGTTATCGGCCTCTTTAAAGAAATCGCACTCGTCAATCATCGATTGGTACATTTCTTCTACCAAACCGGCAACTGCATCTTTATCGGTATTTGGCAAAATTAATTCAAACAAGCGGATCAGCAAATACACCGCGTTCATATCGGTGGTGAGAATAGCCTGAACACCGGGCTTCTGTACTTTGACCACAACGTCTTCACCCGTCAGCAACTTAGCCGCATGAACTTGCGCAATTGACGCCGACGCCAAGGCAACTTCGTCGAACTCTGCAAAGACAGCCGTAATCGGTTTACCTAGATCTTGCTCAACAATTTGGCGAATTTTACTATACGGCAGCGATGGCGTTTGATCTAAACAGTGCTGAAACTCATCCACATACTCCTTGGGGAAAATAGACGGTGAACTGGCAATAAACTGCCCAAACTTGATATACGTAGCGCCCAAGGTTTCAAACAGCTCACGCAATTCAGCAGGCGTTGGCTGACGCCGCTGCAACAACCATTTAATCGCACGAGGATAAACTGCGGCCGTCGTTTGCAATACGCGCCAAGAACCACGTACACCAAATTCAGCCATACTGATTCGACGGCCCGAGGTGTCGGCAGCGGCGCTCAAACCCCGCCCTTTAGACGCGGCCAGCATGATCCTTTCTTTAACACGAGCGGATATATTTCTAGCCATAATCGATTATTCCCTTAACTGCGAATGTTGTTCGCCACAATGTTTATCCTGACGCTGTAGTGGCCAGTAGTGGCCTGTACCAGCATTACCCCCACCGCATCACACCAGAAGCAATACTCAGGCCGAGTTACTAAGCTTGAAATTACGCCATTGTAATCAGTCTTTATCAAGCGCTGGGTTACACTATCATTACCATCTATCGGCGCCGAGCTATTCAAGAACTAATCTAAAGGAAGCTGGGCTACACAAGAGTAGAACCACACAATAATAAGGAGGAAATCCTTCATGCAGAATACCGCGATTATATGTCAAGAAGAGCCAGTTACCACCGACAGCGGCGAACAAATTACCGATCAACACTGCCTTAAAACCAGCACCGACTCCTATCTTATCGCCGGAACAAAAATCACCCTGCCCGTCAAGGTCGGCGCCGCGGCGATGCTAATGAATGTCTTTGTGGTAGACGCCAAAAAAGCACAGCAACTCATTGCTGACAGCGGCTTTACTGTCGTCGAAATATGGCCCGGCAAAGCGCTTATGCAATTACTCGGCGTCGACTACCAGCAAAATGATCTGGGCGATTACAACGAAGCCGCCATTGTCTTTCCCGTTACTACGCCGGGCGAATCTAAGCCATTGCCCGTTATGGGTACGATCTGGCGGATGCTTAAAGGTTCACTCAGTAGCTATGTTTATCGCATGCCAGTAAACCAAGACTTTACTACCCATGCCGGCCGCTTTATATGGGGTTTTCCCAAATGGGTTACCGATGTTGATATTCAATTTGGCGACAAAACAGCGTCAGCTAACTTCTGTGATAATGGCGAACTGGTGTTTACCATTAGCGCCGCTACTGGATCGAAAGCCCAGGCCAAACCGCAAGCGGCGCCATCACTGGCCATTCGCAATAATCAGGCATGGAAAACAATTGGCATAACGGAAGGTGAAGGACTTACGTTTAAATTGGGTGGCAGTATGCCTGATATTGGTCAAACCCATCCTTTAGCGTTGATACTGAGGGATTTGGGGCTACCCAAAAAACCAATGTGTACGATATCGATACGTCATGCCAAAATGAATTTCGATGAACCAGAGGTCGTTCCTATCGGTTCACCGTTTACCTCGTAGCTTGATCGGGGCGATTAGCCCGCAACGACGCCTGACAACAATCCGCTTTGAGCAATGCCGTCGAACAAAAACTGCATTGCCAAGGCGCACAACAGTACACCAAAAACACGACTAATCATGTGCATGCCGGTCACACCCAACCAATTCTGCAAGCGGCTGGCAAGCAATAGGGACAGCAAAGTCATACCCAGCACCAAAACTAACGAGATAACTACCGCAGCCTGCTCTAAAAAAGCGCCATCCGCGTGGGCCATCAACAAAATTACCGCGCCTATCGCACCCGGCCCTGCAATGAGCGGCGTAGCCAAGGGAAACACGGCGATATCCGTGCGCTCTTCTGCCTCTTGATCTTCGTCGGTAGTCGTTGTGGTTGCTCCACTGCCCTTCACTGTCACCAAATCGATACCGATCAACAACAGCAATACACCACCCGCTGCCCGCAGAGCGGCAAGTGAAATCCCCATGACATTAAGAATAAACTCACCCAGCAAGGCGAACGCCAAGAGAATGGCGCCAGCAATTAGCACACCTCGCACCGCGGTATGGCGACGCTTCTTTGCCGATACGCCACTGGTCAGTGCCGCAAACATCGCCGCAACATCAATGGGGCCAATGGTCGCAAAAAAAGTCGCCAGTGCAACGCTGAATGCTTCTATAAGTGCGCTATCTAAAGCCATCAGACGTTTGTCGCCTCCTGTTTCGCTATCGCTGCGGCAGCCTCTGTAATCAGTTTAGGACCGCGATAAATAAAACCTGTGTAAATTTGTACTAGTGACGCACCCGCAGCCATTTTCTCAGCGGCAGATTCACCGTCACTAATTCCGCCTACACCAATTATCGGTAGACGACCTTGTAAGGCATCGGCCAAAATTCGAATCACATTAGTAGAGCTGCCTCGTACGGGTGCGCCGCTTAGACCACCCATCTCATCGCCATGGCGTAGGCCCACCACCGCATCGCGGGCAATCGTTGTATTAGTGGCAATAACCCCATCGATGCCCTGCTCTACAAACACTTCCGCGACACGACGGATATCGTCCTCGGCCATATCGGGTGCAATTTTCACCACCATAGGTACATAGCGGCCATGCTGTTCAGCCAATTCAAGCTGCTCTGTTTTTAAGGCCGCGAGTAAATCAATTAGGGGCTGGCCAAACTGTAAATCGCGTAAACCGGGGGTATTGGGTGACGACAAATTCACGGTGACATAGCTAGCGTGAGGGTAAACTGCACGCAAGCCTAGCAAATAATCGTCAACCGCCCGCTCCGCCGGCGTGTCTTTATTCTTGCCAATATTAATGCCAAGCACGCCTTTAAATTCACTGGCCTTAACTTGCTCAAGCAAATGATCAAGTCCTAAATTATTAAAACCCATACGATTAATAATTGCCTCAGCTTCAGGCAAACGAAATAAGCGCGGTTGCGGATTACCGAGCTGCGCTTTTGGGGTCACCGTGCCCACTTCGATAAAACCAAAGCCTAAGGCTGACAAGCCATTGATATGTTTGGCGTCTTTATCTAAACCCGCAGCTAAACCGACAGGGTTAGGGAATTCTATGCCCATCACCGTTCTTGGTGACCACACCATTGGCTTGGCAAATAATCGACTCAAACCGCATTTGTGCAACAGCGACACCGAGGCTAACGACAGGTGATGCGAGGTTTCAGTAGGGAAACAAAATAATAAGCGGCGCAATACAGAATACATGACAGGAGACCTTAACTCAGAAGCGGCAGGATACCGAAAACGACGGGATCGAGAAAGGTTTACCGGCCAGCCAACGCTGGCCATATTACTTAAGCAGAGGTGTGCAAACCACACTCGCGGTTTTCGGCTACCTTGGTTGGATCAAAATAATGCTTGGCTGACGGCAATTTCTGCTCCGCCATAAATGCCAACACATCCGCTTCAGTCCAATAAAAAATAGGTGCCACTTTTAAAATACCGCGACCATCCCAGGACAAAATATCTAAATTCTGTCGAAACGCGGTTTCTTCTTTACGGATACCCGTCACCCAAATCTTGGGTGCCAAATCTGCAAAGGCGCGATTAAAAGGCTCGAGCTTTACCTGGCGGGTAAATTCCTTATGCAAATCTGGGTTATCGTCAGGATGCGGAATACCGCCCATGATGGCATTGCGATGCTCAGCGGTAATCTCAGGAATATACAATTTCAAGTTTGGTTTTAGCAGCTTAATTAACTGCTCTGCCACCCGATAAGTATCGGGCACGTTGTAACCACTGTCGGCCCAAACCACTGGCATCTCTGGTGCAACATCGGTAATCAGCTTTAACATTACCGCAGCATTAGGTGCAAAACTGGTTGAACCCATCATCGGCTCGCCAAGAGACACTGCCCACCGAATAATATCGGCGGCTGATTTGTGGCGAAGCTCAGCGTTTAATGCGTTCAAGTCCAGATCTTTCATTTTCATCGGTTCAAATCTAATCAGGTGCGCAACTTTAGCACAAAACATTCACGAAGCAGAATAAAAACCTTTAAAATCATGCGCTTATAACTTAAGCATATATTGTTATAACAAATTGAGCAGTTATTACACGCGGACGTAACCATGGGATATCCAATTTCATAAAGCCTGTAGTTAAGGACTCCAGATCGACCAATCACCCCATCATTGACGCGCAATAATGGGGTGCGGAATTTATTTACTGGTAGTCCTGTAGGCTCTTCGACACAACCTCATACACATCACTAGACAGCTCAGGCTCGGCCAGTACACGCTGTAGTTCCGCCCGCATAAGTTGCTGCGCCGCCGGTAAATACTTGCGCCATTTTGTTAGCGGAACAAGCAGACGAGAGGCGATTTGCGGATTGCTGCGATTGAGCAGCAAAACCTGATCTGCCAAGAAGCGATAACCCGCACCGTCTTCACGGTGGAAATTAACGCCATTCTGCCCACAGAAGGCGCCAATTAAGGCGCGCACTTTATTCGGGTTACGAATATCGAAGGCCGGATGCGACATTAATCCTTGAACCGTTTCCAAGGTACCCGGCAACCGGCACATGGCCTGCACTTGGAACCACTGATTAATAACCAGAGGCTCATGCTGCCACTGTTGATAGAAACGCTGTAAAGCCTCGGCCTTGAACTCTGCGTCAGAGTTAACTAGGCAATTCAGCGCCGCTAGGCGATCGGTCATATTGCTGTTGTTTTCAAACTGATGTGCGGCCAAGGCAATACCTTGTTCGTCATCCAGTAACATCAAGTAAGACAGCGCGGTGTTCTTTAAGCTGCGGCGTGCAATTTGAGCAGCATCTGGCGCATAGGGCTCATCACTTTCACAACGTGAATAGCAGGCGCGCAACTCATCACTGAGTGCATTTGCCAAGGCCTTGCGCAAAGCTTCGCGGGCCTGATGAATACCATGAACATCCACCGGATGAATTATCTCTGCCAGATAGGCTTCTGAAGGAAGCTGCAACATGAGTGCGACCATCGCCGCATCTAATGTTGTATCTGCCAGCAATTCACGGCAGGCATTAATATATTCAGGGTCCGGCGACGCAACCCGCCCTTCAACTAACGCAGTGATCGCGCGTTTTATCTCCGCCAAACCAAGTTGCTGGCTAGCATCCCAGCGACAGAAGCCATCACTGTCACTGCGCATCAGGCGCAATAACTGATCACGACTATAATCAAAATCTAATTTTACTGGGGCAGAAAACCCACGCAATAGACTGGGTACTGGCTCTTCTTGAATATTGCTAAATACAAAACTCTGCTCTGGACGCGTTACGCTTAACACTAATTCGGTATTATCTGCAGACTCTGTGTTTGGTTCAGCGCTTACTAGCTGCAAAGGCATCTGCCCTGCCTCACCGATCAACGCAACAGCCAGTGGGATATGAAACGGCGCCTTCTCAGTCTGACCCGGTGTTGATGGGCACGACTGCTGAACTGCCAAGGTGTAGGTCTGCGCTTGCTCGTCGTAACTACCGCTAATAGCCAGACGCGGTGTTCCCGCTTGAGAATACCAATTGCGGAATTGTTTAAGGTCGATACCGCTGGCGTCTTCCATCGCTAATACAAAGTCTTCGCAAGTCACAGCCTGACCGTCGTGACGATCAAAATACAAATCGCTGCCCTTGCGGAACAACTCCGGCCCTAACAGGGTATGAATCATGCGCACCACTTCCGCGCCTTTTTCATAGACCGTTACGGTGTAGAAGTTAGAAATTTCGATGAACGAATCTGGGCGAATCGGGTGGGCCATCGGGCCAGCGTCTTCGGCAAATTGAGCGGTGCGCAGCAAGGTTACATCTTCAACCCGCTTAACAGTGGGCGAGCCCATATCAGAAGAAAACTCGGCATCGCGGAATACCGTAAAACCTTCTTTCAAACTTAATTGAAACCAATCTCTACAGGTAACGCGGTTGCCTGACCAGTTATGAAAATACTCGTGGGCAACAACCCCCTCTACACGCTGGAAGCCAGCATCGGTGGTCGTCTCTGGTTTTGCCAACACACATGAGGTGTTAAAGATATTGAGGCTTTTATTTTCCATCGCCCCCATATTGAAGTCATCGACCGCCACGATATTAAAAATATCTAAATCGTACTCACGGCCATACACCTCTTCATCCCAGCGCATAGCGTTCTTTAAGGACAGCATGGCGTGATCGCATTTATCGAGGTCTTTTTGCTCTACATAAATTTTAAGATCTACTTCACGCCCACTGGTGGTAACAAACTGATCTTCCACCACCGCCAATTTACCTGCGACTAAAGCAAACAAGTAAGCAGGTTTAGGAAAGGGATCTTGCCATACAGTTTTATGAAAGCCATCGGGCAATTGTTCTGTCGCGACGAGGTTACCGTTTGACAGCAGCACCGGATAGCGCGACTGCTCGGCAATAATCTCCACCGTAAATACCGACATCACATCGGGGCGGTCGAGGTAATAGGTTATTTTTCTAAACCCCTCAGCCTCACATTGGGTACAGAACATACCGCTAGACTTATAAAGCCCTTCAAGCGAGGTGTTATCTTGCGGGCGAATGCGGGTTTCACAACTCAAGCTGAACGACGCAGGCACATTGGCAATCGTTAATTGCTCACCGCTCTGCGACCACTCGCTGTCACTTAGCTGACGACCATCAATCGACAGGGAAACTAGTTCAAGCTCAGTACCATGAAGCTGCAATGGCGCATCTTGAACGCCTGAATCTGGATTGCGTCTAAGCTCAAGAACTGAACGCACAATGCTGCTGGATTCGCCTAATTCAAACGTCAGCGTAGTGCTGTCAATTAAGAATTCGGGAACACGGTAATCACTTAAGAAGATAGTGCTAGGCTGCGCGTCGCGCATGAAACAACTCCTGAATCTCTACGATTCACTGCTTAATTCAATATGGTATCCGGCGTACTTGCGAATATTAATCACACCGGTATCAAAAATTAAATACTGGGCTTTTATGCCAAGCAAAGTGCCTTCAATTAAAGGGACTTTATCTAGATTAAATGACTTAACTTTCACAGGATAAATATCAACAGGAAACCGAATATGCTGCACGGGAATATCACTAATTGCCTGAATGGCCTGTATGCCATGACGTTCTTGTAACTCTGTAATTCCTGACTGGCAAAGCGCGATAAGCTCGTCGCGGCGCGCCGCTAAATCAACCTCTGCTGGCTCGCCCTTTAGCATGGCCTGCCAACTGGTTTTGTCGGCAACGTGGGCCTTGAATAAAATTTCGACTAAACCAGATTGCAAACGATTACTCACCCGAAAAATAGGCAAGGCGGCTACGGCGCCTTGATCAATCCAACGAGTAGGCACTTGGGTTCCGCGGGTAATCCCGACTTTTACACCAGAGGAGTTTGCCAAGTACACAATATGGTCGATCAGGCAGTGGGTTTCACCCCATTCGGGCTCCCGACAGGTGCCTTCAAAATAATGGCATTTTTCAGGGCTAACAATGCAGCTATCGCACTGCGCTAAACGCTGAAAACAGGGGTAGCAATAACCTTGGTTAAAACTCTTTTTAGTTAGCCGCCCGCAGTGCACACAATTAATTTGCTGGCGAAACTCCATACGCAAGCGGCTACCAATTAAGGCATTCATATCGACCAGCTCATCACCAATCGGCATGCTATACATAGCAAGGTCGTCGACCAAGCGAGTTTTCATTTTTGCGACTGGGCCAACCAGAGCAGATAAGCTCATCACATTACTCCGCCCATTTCAGAACTTGATCTTCATCTGTATTGTCGTGACTGTGATCATCACCACAGACTTCACCTTCGGCTTTGGGGCCACGATCAATATAGCCAACTCGATCCTGCTCGGCATTCGCCTTTAAGTCATAAGCTATAACGCCCGCCATACAATGCTCGCGCTGCTCAACTGTTAACAAGCGGCCGTCGGGCCATCTACCAATTTCTACTGCGCGCTTAAGCCCCTCATAAATAGTCGGGGTAATATTGTCGACCAACTGCTCAAAATCCATCACTACTCTCACTATCGTCTGTCGCCGCATTTAAATACGGCCCGCGATTATATACCAAAATTCATACTGGCTTGCGGTCTAGCAACGCTGCCGCCAACCCTAAAACAAAACCTAGCAACAGGCCGCTAACATGGGCCGTATTGGCGATGGCACCGAGGCCTAACAGCTCGGTAAAACCAGCCATGCAGAGCAGCAGCCAGCCCACCATGAAGATCGCAACGCCGTTAGCCAAAGGAAATGCCTGCGCCGGCCGCATGCGGTTCCAAATTACGATATAACCCAGCAAACCGTAAATCACCCCAGACATACCGCCAAACAGCGACACACTGCTCATGGCCTGCGCAATATTAGAGCCCGCGGCAATAAGAAAAAATATACCTAAGATTCGCACTGCACCTTGGCGGCGCTCTATCATCCCGCCCAGCTCCCACAACCACAGGCTATTAAATACGATGTGCATTACGCCAAAATGCAAAAACGCCGGGGTAATAACCCGCCAGATTTGACCTACCGGCCAATCGCCACGCAAAGTGCCATCGACGATATAAAGGTGATAAAAACTTAGATACGGCAGGTATTGATAATCGCGATCAAGCACTGGCAGCAAAGCACCAAGCAAACTTAAAACAAGTAAGGTTGCCACCACCGGCACGCTAAAAAAACGTCGATACCAAACCGCGCGCGTCGGGGCTGGAGTCCGCTTAATTTCCACTGCAGCGAGTTCTGGGTCGCCGGCCTGCAAACGCTCATACAATGCTTTAGCTTGCGCAGCATGCTGCTCGGAGCCAAACCACACCGCCTGCATTCCACGCTCTTCCGCAATCCGATGCGGTATTGAGCCCTGCCAAAGCAATAAGGAGAACCTTTCTAAATCTGCGCTTAAGGGTAAGCGCAAACCTACTATTTCAGTCATCTGAATCCTCTTTGCCAATATGGGTTCCCCAGCCCAATTTGTCGCGACAGCTGGCGTAAAAACTGTGATCTAAGGGGTGAACCAGACGCAATTTATGCGGCTTTTTGCGCACATAAATGACATCACCAGGCTGCGAAGTAATCTTTACTTGGCCGTCGCAGGTGACTGGTGGCTGTACCACATTATTCTGGCCGACCACCATTTTGATCTCACTTTTACCGTCAATCACAATGGGGCGGCTACTAAGGGTGTGAGGGAACATCGGCACTATCGCAATAGCATCTAAGCGCGGATGCATGATCGGCCCACCCGCTGATAAAGCATAGGCTGTCGAACCCGTTGGCGTGGCAATAATTAAACCATCTGAGCGCTGGCGATAGACAAATTCACCGTCAATAAACAGCTCAAACTCCATCATATGGCCGGATGTACCTGAATTTAACACCACATCATTAAGAGCATCGCCACGCCCCACCGGCTCCCCCCCCCTAAGCACCTCTACATCTAATAAAAAGCGCTTCTCTAAACGGTAGTGGCCATCAAGTACCGCGCCAACCTGAGTCTCTATTTCATCGGGAGATATATCGGTTAAAAAACCAAGGCGACCGCGGTTTACACCGAGCACAGGTGCATTATGCCTAGCTAGGATTCTTGCGGCACCAAGTAAACTACCATCACCGCCAACCACAATAATAAGATCGCAGACTTCGCCAATCATGCGACGCGAACTCACCCGAAAACTGTGTTCAGGCAGTAATTCAGACACCGCTTCATCCAGCACTACACCGAGCTCACGCGCCTGTAAAAATTGCAGTAGACGTTTTAGGGTTTCGGCAACACCGTTGCCTTCCCGCCCTATCACACCTATATTGCGAAACTGTTCCATAATACCTACTGCCGACTATCGGCCGATTATTATACTAGAAGCGCGGGCCTTTGGACGCCAAGCGGGAGTTTGGAACATAATAACGCTAGCTCGCAAGTAAAACCCTGCAGATTTCTGGTGAGATCATTCTACTTGCTTGCCACCTTCATCAACGGAGCTTGACTATCACTGCCGCCGAATTACCCCAATTTCAGTCCCCGCTGGTTCGCGCGTTGGCGTGGAGCTGTTTTAGCGAAACCTTGCTCAATGAAATGACGGGGCAGCACGGTATAATTTCCCGCCCTAAGCTGCCACTAACACCCCATCGAATGAACTGGCTGCGCAACCTTGACCAAAATGACCAACCATTAAAGGCGCATCTTCACGAGCATTGCCACAGTACTAGACTCGGCTTGGTATTTGAGAGCTTATGGCATTTCTTTTTACGAGAAGATCCTGACACCGAGCTGATCGCCCACAATATTCCCGTGCGGGACGGCAAAATCACGCTGGGTGAATTTGACTTGATTTACTATTGCGGCGTTTCCAAGCGACATATTCACCTTGAACTCGCAGTGAAATTCTTTCTTGGCATTCCCAACACACAAGCACCACCAGGACTGGATCAATGGTTTGGCCCCAATCGCGCAGATCGGTTAGATCGCAAACTCGCTCGCCTTAGCCAGCACCAACTGCCGCTTGCTTACACTGAAGCCGGTCGCGAGGTGATTAGCCAATTGGGTATTGAATCTATCGATCAGGAACTGCGGGTAAATGGCATTTTATTCCACGCCAATGACGACACAAACAGCTACCCCGCGCTTAATGCTAAACACCAACGTGGTGACTGGCGAAGCCTTAGCGAGTTTCAAATAGAACAAACCGAAGCTCTCAATCGAGATGACTGGCGCTATATAGAAAAACCCAGCTGGTTAGCTGCGGAGTTTAATACCGCCACCCCGCTGACAAATAAGCATCTACAAATGGCGACACATAAGCCGATTATGCTAATTAATGCCCAGCGGCAGCGCCGCTTTTTAGTAGCGGATGATTGGGCAGACTAAGCACCAACATCCAAGCCGAATCCACGCCGCCCCTGCAAGCCGCCAGTATGAATAAGTAAGACCCGACTACCTTGCGCAAATTCGTGATTATCAACCATGCTCTGCACCGCATAACTCGCCTTTGCGGTATAGACCGGGTCAAGTAAAACGCCGTACTGGTGCTCGAAGGCCTGCATATATTCAGCCATAGATGGCGGCAGGCGTGCATAGGCGCCGCCGTGAAAGCGATGATCAAGCCGCCAATTTCCTCTATCGCCACCCAGCGCGGTCAGAAGCGTCGAAATATCAGCGGCCATAAACTTCTCAGCCTTTAAAACCGGTATGCCGATAACACTCACCCCATCCGCGATTGTCGACGCCACTCCCGCCAATGTCGTGCCAGTGCCACAGGCTAATACCACCGTCGCGTAGGCCCGACCTGCGCCAGGAATGAGGTCAACAATATTGCCGCAGCCAGCCGCACCAAGGGCATTGCTACCGCCTTCAGGAATAAAGTACGCACTTGGGTATTCGGCCTTCAGTTCGGCCAGAAACGCCGCATCATGGCGACGTCGGTAATCACTGCGACTTAAATAATGCAGCGCCATTCCCCAATCTTGTGCATCTTGTAAGGTTGGGCTTAACACGGAGTCCGCATCGGCACGCACACAAGCAACGGTTGCGACCCCACGCGCCTTCCCCACAGCCGCCAAGGCGTGCAGATGATTGGAATACGCGCCGCCAAAACTGATGACGCATTGAGCGCCAGCCTTTTCCGCCGCGAGTATATTTGGTAATAGTTTGAACCATTTATTACCCGGAGCAAGACTATCAACAGTATCGAGACGCAGTATATCTACGGCCACACCACTCGGCGCGGTATACAAATATTGAATCACGAAAGGCTTATGTATCGATGATTAAAATAGACGATGAGACCCACTACTTACGACAAACCACAAGCACTATGGTCGTGACAACGATCGCTCTCACCGGAACGAAATAACATAGGCCGCATAATTTTCTTAATTGGTTGACCGCAATATTGCATATCATCGTCGGTGGCTCGGCAAATGGGTAAGCGGTAATGCGCCAACCACTCGCGATACAACGTATCCGACACCTCACATCGCGAAGCGACATACACCAAGGGATCGCGAAGATACTCTGGCATTTCATCTTGAGAAATAACTAAATGCTCAACCCCAGGATGATACGCAATAAACACCACCCCTTTTTCAACCATAGTTTTGAGTAGCTTATCGTCGCTATCAACCATTAGCGTTCGGTTTTGCTCACGCAAGGTACTTAGCTCGCCACGCAGTTCAACAATTTCTGTTGCGCGGTTATAAAGCTCTCGCTCGCGACGATGCAGAGCATCTTCTAAATTAATGGCTTGATCTTTAAGTCGACGTTCCAGTTCTTCAGCATATTCATTACGCAGCTCGGTCATTTGGCGCTGGTAGTCTTGCCCACCTCGCTCCAACAGGGATTCCAGCTCTTCGGTTTTTTGGTGCATTAAGCGCTGCTGCCGATCCAAGCGCGCCTGCACTTCCTGCTCGGCCTTTAGCAACTCATCCAATTTGGCTTTTTGATCTTTGATCAATAATTCACGATCACGAAGCTGGCGGGTGAAATCTTCTGCCTGTGCTTCTAAAGCGCTGGCATAAGACTCAGCCTGAGTCGCTAACGTTAACTGCTCGGCGCTGCGCATAGCGCGTAATTTGAGGCGGTAGCGACGATGGAATACCGGTGTAGGTTTACTTTCAACAGCCTGCACATCAGTTGCAGCCCCCGGAATAGCAGCCGACGCTTTAAAAAAATCAGCAACATTTTCACGCGGAACCGCCTGCTCACGACGATCAACAATAATACCTAGACGGTTGCGCAACACCGCTGCGCTAATTCGACTAAACGTACCCGCCACCGCAGTATCAGGGTCCCATAGTTGCCGCCGATACCACGCAACAGGGCAGGCACTGCGGCACGCGACACGAATAGCGCCAGCGCCCAAATCAGGGCCGTAACTCGCGTGATCAAGTAAATGACGAAGCGGAATATTCCAATGCCCCGTCACCTTGCCATGCGCATTAAAGCTGATGATAAAAAACACCACACCGGTGACTCGCAGTGCGTCGTCTATTTGAATAAATGCGGCATGAACTTCATCGCTAGCAAAATCAGGGATACCCACCACGTCATCCAGCACGGCCTCAAACTCGGCAAAGAACATCTCCTTAACGACATTCTCGTCTTTAAAGAAAATTACCGCCTCAGTTAACGCGCCCAAATACACCTCCAATCACACGTCATCGTGTCGCTTAACAGTCAAACGCAAGGTATTACGCGCAGCCCATTGGCTCCGCATTATAGAAGAGAAGTGACAAGGTACACGAAAAAAATGACGACAGAAGAATGTACAAAGAAAAACGCAGAGAAATTCAGAAAATAAAAATATTGTTGGCGGACCGGACGGGACTCGAACCCGCGACCTCCGGCGTGACAGGCCGGCATTCTAACCAACTGAACTACCGGTCCAGATACAAACATAGATCACAGGCCTCAGGCGAAGCACGCAAAATATGATAAAACAAGGGAGGTCTAAGACTTGAAAGTTGGCGGACCGGACGGGACTCGAACCCGCGACCTCCGGCGTGACAGGCCGGCATTCTAACCAACTGAACTACCGGTCCGCATACTTTTACACGATTATGGTGGGTGATGACGGGATCGAACCGCCGACCCTCTGCTT
>JAGPVP010000093.1 GCA_018066965.1 Zhongshania sp.
TCGCGAGCATATGACCAGTGATGTTAGAGCTTACATTAAGTATTACAACTTAGACCGGCTCCACTCATCGAACAATGATTTATCGCCGGTTCAGTATGAAAAATTAGCAAATTAATGTGTCCGGTTTTGTTGACCAGAACAATGGCGCTTTTTGCCATCGACGATGATGCAGGGTGCCTTTTTTCTTTGCTTACTTTCTTTTTGGGCCAAGCAAAAAGAAAGTAAGTCGCCCAGCGAGGGCGAAATCAAGGCTAGCAGTAAACTGAAAAAACTAGTCTAAAATCAGGTATCTAAATAAAGGCATTCACTCCGCTCACCTGGATACCCGATCGGGGTCGGGTATGACGAGGTACTAAAGAATTCTCATCCTTTCTAACACGATCGTTTTTACCAAAATACTCCCCGCGGCCACCAAGCCCTTCAGCGCCGCTGAGCACTGGAGCAAGTAACGGGTTAAGCGGGAAACTGTTTGAGCCGCAGGCGAGTTTTTCCCGCGCCGTTACTTGTGAAGCGCGCAAGGTATCGATGGCGTTTTTTGCCATCGACGGTGATGTAGGGTGCCTTTTTTCTTTGCTTACTTTCTTTTTGGGCATGCAAAAAGAAAGTGAGTCGTCCAGAAGGACGAAAAAGTTGCTATCAGTTAAACGCCAAAATTGAGCAATGCCTGTGGCATTCGGGGCCAGGCAGTCCTCGCTGAAAGCATCCCATTGAATTTCTGCGATGCTCGGTGAGTTCAAAAGCGGGATCAAATACCATGCCGGACGTCTGACGACAGATGCTTAAAAGCATTCGCTACCCGCTCACCTGGATACCCGATCGGAGTCGGGTATGACGAGATACTAAAGAGTCCTGCCCCACGCGAAGGTTGGTTCTTACCATCCCCCCACACCTCGCGCTGAAAGCGCGAAAATAGACCCTTATTCACAGGCCGCTTAGCTGCTAGAATAGGCGCCCTTAAATTATTCGCCGCTGTACAGAGAACTGACACCGCCAATGGACCATCAATACGCCCCCCGCGACATCGAAACCTGCGCCCAACAATTTTGGCAGGATCAAAACAGTTTCGCCGCCGTCGAAGACGCCAGCCGCGAAAAATACTATTGCTTGGCGATGTTCCCCTACCCCAGCGGCAAATTACATATGGGGCATGTTCGCAACTACAGTATCGCCGATGTGATCTCGCGCTATCAGCGCATGTTGGGCAAAAATGTCTTGCAGCCCATGGGTTGGGATGCGTTTGGTTTGCCTGCAGAAAATGCCGCCGTTAAAAACAAAACGGCACCGGCAAAATGGACGGTTGAAAATATCGCCTATATGCGCGATCAGCTTAAGCAATTAGGTTTTGCCTACGACTGGAATCGCGAATTCGCCACCTGCAAGCCAGATTATTATCGCTGGGAGCAATGGTTCTTCACCCGTTTATACGAAAAAGGCATGGTCTATAAAAAGACCTCGGCGGTGAACTGGTGCCCCGTCGATGAAACCGTACTCGCCAATGAACAGGTTATCGACGGCTGCTGCTGGCGCTGTGACACCCAAGTTCAGCGCAAAGAAATTCCCCAGTGGTTTATTAAAATCACTAGCTATGCCGATCAACTGCTCAACGATTTAGACCAGCTAGACGGCTGGCCTGAGCAAGTTAAGACCATGCAGCGTAACTGGATTGGCCGCTCGCAGGGCGTACAAATGCGCTTTGACCTAGACGCCCCCGTTGCTGGCATGGACAATTTTGAGGTTTACACCACTCGCCCCGACACGCTCATGGGCGTCACTTATGTCAGCTTGGCGGCAGAACACCCCATCAGTCTAGAGTTAGCAAAAACCAATACTGAACTAGCAGAGTTTATCGACGGATGCCGCAACAGCTCCGTGGCCGAAGCCGATATGGCCACCATGGAAAAGAAAGGCATGGCCACCGGCATTAACGCCCGTCACCCCATTACTGGCGAGCCAGTGCAAGTGTGGATAGCCAATTACGTATTAATGGATTACGGCACCGGCGCCGTAATGGCTGTGCCCGCCCACGACCAGCGCGACTACGAATTTGCTAAAAAATATGATCTAGCGATCAATCAAGTTATCGCCCCTGAAAATGGCGACACTGTAAATTTAGACGACGGTGCCTTCACCGACAAAGGCGTATTGGTAAATTCCGCCGCATTTGACGGTTTAAACTTTGACGCGGCTTTCAAGGCTATTTCCGACGAGTTAGTCGCCCAAGGTAAAGGCAAGGTCACGACCAACTATCGTCTTCGTGACTGGGGTGTTTCTCGCCAGCGTTACTGGGGCGCGCCGATCCCTATTTTTAATCTGCCTGATGGCGGTGAGATTGCCGTTCCTGCCCACAAGCTTCCAATCCTACTGCCGGAAGATGTAGAAATGGATGGCGTGCAGTCACCCATTAAAGCGGATACTGAATGGCGTAAAGACGAGCTCGACGGCGTGGCTGTAGAGCGCGAAACTGACACCTTCGATACCTTTATGGAATCGAGCTGGTACTACGCGCGTTTTACCTGCCCAGACTTTGAAGGCGGCATGCTCGACCCTGACCGCGCCAATTACTGGTTGCCGGTAGACCAATATGTGGGCGGTATTGAGCACGCGATTCTTCATCTTTTATACGCGCGCTTCTTTCACAAATTAATGCGTGACGAAGGCCTGCTGGATTCTGACGAGCCGTTTAAGCAGTTGCTCTGCCAAGGCATGGTATTAAAAGATGGCAGCAAGATGTCCAAGTCCAAGGGCAATACCGTCGACCCGCAGTCATTAATAGAACAATATGGCGCAGACACCGTGCGCTTATTCATTATGTTTGCGGCGCCGCCAGAGCAAAGTCTGGAGTGGTCGGACAGCGCCGTAGAAGGCTCGCACCGCTTCTTAAAACGGCTGTGGAAATTAGCAGCTACGCATCTTGAAGCCGGAGCAGCACCAGCGCTAACGCCAGAGAACTTAACTGGCCCGCAGCAGGATTTACGTCGCAAAACCCACGAGACTATCGCCAAAGTCAGTGACGATTATGGCCGCCGCCTCACCTTCAACACCGCCATCGCGGCCGTGATGGAATTGGTTAACGATATTAGCCGCTTCCAACGTCAGAGTGAGCAGTGCCTCGCCGTTGAGCGCGAAGCCATTGAAGCAACTGTGCGCTTACTAGCACCCATCGTGCCGCATATTAGCCATCAGCTGTGGATCAATCTTGGCCATAGCGATGCGGTCATTGACGCACCGTGGCCACAAGTCGACGACAGCGCGCTGGTTCGCAACACTATTGAAATGGCGGTACAGGTCAATGGTAAACTGCGGGCTACCATCGAAGTTGCCGCCGACGCTGACGCCGAAAGCATTAAGCAAATGGCGCGGGAACATGACAACGTAAAACGCTTCCTTGCCGATGTGACCATCCGCAAAGAAATTTTAGTTCCTAAAAAATTGGTGAACATCGTTGCTAATTAAGCTAACAACTAAAGCGCTCATCGCCGCTGCCTGCCTTACGCTTGCCGGCTGCGGTTTTGCCCTGCGCGGCGACGCCAGCATAGATGCAGAGATGCAGCCTATTTACGTTGTTAGCGACCGTGCCAGTCAGGAGCTAAGCCTCTCGTTAAAGCGCCAATTTGCCATCAACGACGTCGCCGTTAGCAAGAGCCGTAAAGGTGCAAAACTACTCGTTGTTATAAAGTTATTGGACGAAGACAAACGCAGCGTCGCTTTAGACCGCGAAGCCCGTGATGCAGAATACGCACTATTTGAATCTGCCAGTATCGAACTACAAAGTCCGGACGGCACCAACTTGCGCGGCCCACATACCGTGCAACAACGTCGTGTTATCGTAAATGACCCGAACAACCCGGTTGGCGAAGAAACCGAATCGACTATTGTTCGCGCTGAAATGCGTGAACAACTGAGTATTCGCCTCGCCCGCCAAGTCGAATTCTGGTCACATCAAATTCAAGAAAGCCGCTAATGCGGATACGCTCGGAACAACTCACCGGACACCTCAGCAAGCAATTACTGTCTGCCTATCTGGTCTGCGGTGACGAGCTTCTCATCACCCAAGAATGCTGCGACACCATCCGTCAACATTGCCGCAAAGAAGGCATTAGCGAACGCGAAGTGCTCAATGTTGATCGTAGCTTTGACTGGGGCCAACTGCTCGACGCCGGTCAATCGATGTCTTTATTCGGCGAGCGCAAACTTATCGAATTGCGCCTTGGCGACAGTAAAATGGATCAGAAAAGCTCCGCCGCACTGCAGGAATATCTACAACATGCTGACGGCAGCAATATTCTGTTAGTAAGCTGCGGCAAGCTCGATAGCCGCAGCATGAACAGCAAGTGGGTAAAAGCAATAGACGGCGCAGGCGCGGTTATTCAAGTGTGGCCAATAGACCGCCAACATCTGAACAATTGGATTATGCAGCGCATGCGTAATATCGGCCTAAGCGCTGACAGCGATGCGGTGCAATTGCTAGCCGACCGCGTTGAAGGGAACCTACTTGCGGCCGACCAAGAAATTTCTAAACTCAAAATATTAGCCGGCGATCAAACTATCACCGCCGACATTGTTGCCAATGCCGTCGCCAGCAGCGCTCGCTACGACGTATTTAAATTGATTGATACCGCACTGGAGGGTAACGCCGGCAATGCCTTACAAATGCTAAATAGCCTACAGGCAGAAGGCGGCGAAGACATCGCCATGCTTGGCGCTATTACCCGAGAGATTCGCACGCTCTACCAATGTGCCCAGCAGTTAGAACAGGGCGGCGGCATAGATCGCGTTTTAGATGGCGCCCGTGTGTGGGACAAGCGCAAAGTACTTTATAAAAACACCTTACGTCGCTTAAAGAGCGCGCATCTCGGTAGACTTCTACAACTCGCCACCCGTATAGATGCCGCCCAAAAAGGCCAAAGCAAAGAGAATGGCACCGTGCTACTTGCTAACTTAGTCTCACTGCTAGCGGGTCAAAAGCTCACCGAAGTAGTGTAAAGCACGCATTCGATTCGCAAGATTTTTCCCGAAATTTCTGTCTTCGTCAAAGCCTCGCCATCTAAGCGCAAGGCTTCAGAACATGAAAACTCAGCCACCAATGCCAGACAAGCCGTCAAACAAACCATCTAAAGCAGACAGTGGCAATGCACCCAAGCCTTGTAGTAATGACGGCAATAGCAAGGTGTCCAAATCGTAGGTCACTTCGCGCGCCACTAGCAACAAAGCGGTGCTCAGGAATTTAGGACCAAGCCCAATCGCATCGCTCACTTCGGCGGGCGCGAACTCTTCGATCGGTATCACTTTCAGCAGTAAATTGGCCAGTAAATCATCGGTGGTAGACACCACAACCTGTCCTATTTCACTCGTACTCACATTACCTACCGCGTCGATGACACGGGTCACATCAAACAGTAATTCAGACAATAAACTCAAGGCACCGCCAGCAACCGGAACGCTGCCGCCCTCTTCCTCGATGCTATCGACAATGCCCTGAATATTCGCGGCCAAATGATTTAGCGGGTCGGTTAGGCTACGGAGGTCTGCACTCGTTGCATCATCGCCGCTGCCGGTCTCGCCGGTAAATTGCTCTAACGCCGCCGCAAGCTGGTCAAATGGCGCAGGTAAACCATCTGCCCCTGCGGCCGGTACCGCTTTCTGTAGGCTCTGCAAAGCGTACAACAAAGCCTGACTAGCCCGCTCACCTCCGGCGAGTGCCAGCTCGGGATTTTGCTCTGTGGCGGCACCCTGCAAGCCGCTAAGTAGAGAATCCACAACTTCCAGTAAGGCATTGCCAGACTCACCTACTGCAGCGACCACACCGGCCAAGTTTGCCTCTGGAATGGCACCCGCTAGACTAGCAAAACCATCAGCGAATTGAGTCTGCACCGGATCAAGATTGCCCTCCTGATCACTGACATCAAAGTCTGATTCACCCTCTAAAGGATTGGTAAAACCGTCGGATGCGGGCAAGCCTACCGCCGCTGCCTGAGTTTGTTCACGGCGAAATGCGGGCTGTGGTGCTGTTAGCGCCCCTAGGCCAAGCGCAGCATCGTCGGGGTCGACTTGATACACTTCGCCGACCATTTTATCGCCTTTAATCTCGACCCAAACAAAGCCGTAGCTATCGCCTTTTTCATAGAACACGGGGTTGTCGTCGCGGTGTTCCAAGCTGCGGGTTTTACTCGCCGCACCAGACAGTATAAAGCCGGTTTTTCCGCAGGACGCGACGGGCATTAACCATTGCAGATCGTGGTCGTGGCCAGCAAAAAAGAAATCAGCTTTATCGCATATGGTCTCTTCTAAAAACGCCTTGTACCGACTGCCCGCCAATACTGGCGCCACAAAGCCAGGCACGCCATCGTAGTTACCGGCATTACCATGTGAACCATTAGAAACATAAGGGTGATGAGCAAAAGCGATTTTCCATTTTGCCTTGCTATTAGCCATTGCCGCTTTCAACCACTGCGCCTGCGCTAGACCGTAGCTGTTATACGAAAAGTTTTCGTTGCTGTCAGGAAAGCCACCCGCGATTTGATTTGAATCTACAGCGAATAACTCGACTAGAGGCGCCGTCGTATCTCCGCCTTGCGTTAAACGATAATAGCGGGCCGGCATATGCCAGCGCGATGTTTGTCTCGGTCGCTCTGGGTGCAAGGCGTCGCGATAGTGATAATCAACCTGAAAATCACCATTGGCATTATTGGCGCCGTCGCCACCAAAAAAGCCGCTGTTATCGTGATTACCCAACACCATATAAAACGGCAAATTGATGGGCCCAAAAGGCAGCTCAAACTTTTCTTCAAACTGCGGATCAAGCTCTGAGCTCACACCCGATTCGTATATATTATCGCCAAGCCCCAATACCAGATCGCACCCTTTAATCGCACAGACTTTAGCCACCGCCTCACCCACGGCGTAAGCGCCGGCACTACCGCTACCACCATCACCGATTAAAATCATTCTTACTACCGGCTCAGTAACGTCATCTGGGGTTTCATCTACCGGCGTTTCATCAACGACCTCGTCTACCGGTGCAGGCGAAGAGCCTTTAGAAGACGAGCCACCACAAGCGCCCAAGGCGACAATGAAGGCAATAAGTAAGGTGTTAACTAAGTATTTCATTACATTTCTCTCGGATTCTTTTACGCCACTATCTTACGGTTAGCGTGATTTGAATATCTACAGGACTTGTCACACTTTGGGATAAGACACCGGCGTATCTTCAATAAGCCTGCTACTGCCGCTGTTTACCGACAGCGTTTTAATCTTGACTGACTCCACTCCCGATTGCTCTGCCGAATCGATGCTGGCAGCATAATAAAACTCCGCTTGAGCACGCTGATGATTCACATCCATAAGAATAAATCCGTGATTTTTTAAATCGGTGTATTTCATATGCGGATTCACTATTGGCAACACCGCAGACACTAACTCCGCAGCGCCATCGGGGAAACCTGGTGACGTCACGCTCGGCGCAACAAACTCCACGCCCAGTGGATCTTCAAGCACGCCACCGGTTAATACCGCGCTGCTTTTATACAATTCGCTTGCCCAGCTAGTGTGAATATCACCCGTGAGCACCACCATATTATTAATATTATTTTCTTCGACAAAATCGAGAATTTCTTCACGCTCTACAGGGTAGCCATCCCATTGATCCATATTGATTGCGACTAGTGGACTAAACTCATTGGTCGGAACACCGGGTAACAAACGTTGAATCTCTAGCAATTGCAGTTGGGCAAACATCACTTGCTGGCCAACAAATTTCCACTGCCCTTGGGCCGTTGCTAATTTATTTTTAAACCACTCTTTTTGGGTTTGACCCAGCAAATCTCTGGCATCACCGCGTGCGGGATCAACTGGGTTTTCTAGCTGCTTAACCCGTCCCTCTAAGCGCGTATCCAGCATCATAAAGTCGGCTAAATCGCCGTAGCGAAAGGCGCGATAGATACTGTCTTCATTTACCGTTGGCGGGCGAATTGGCATCCATTCAAAGTAGGCCTGTATGGCCTGCGCCTTGCGATCTGCCCACTCACCTTCGCCTTCGTTATGATTTTCGGCACCGTCTTTGTAAGAATCATTGGCCGACTCATGGTCATCCCAAATTGTTATAAAAGGATGGATTAAGTGCGCGGCCTGCAAATCGGCGTCTTTACGGTAATGAGCATAGCGACGGCGATAGTCGTCGAGTACTAAAATTTCGTGTGGCGGATCGAGCAAGCGCTGGGCATTGTCGCCATATTGGCTATCGCCATACTCGTAAATGTAGTCGCCCAAATGCAGCACAAAATCGAGATCTGTGCGGTTAGCTATCATTCGGTAAACCGAGAAATAGCCGTGGGGATAGCTGCTACAGGAACACACCGCGTAACGCAGGCGTTCAGCGTATTGACCCGGTGTGGGCAATGTTAGCGCACGACCCACTGGAGACCGCTGTTCACCAACCGAAAAGCGATACCAATAGTGTTGCTCCGACAATAAACCCGCCGCATCAAACTTAACGGTGTAATCACGCTCGGCACTGGTGGTGAATATTTCCGATAGTACAACGCTATCAAACTCAGGGTCTTCAGCGACCTCGCAGAGAACATTAATTGCGCCAGTAGATGCCTGCTCCGGCGTCACCCGTGTCCACAAAATAATCCGATCATCCAGCGGGTCGCCGCTGGCAACGCCATGAATAAAGGAAATCTCAGCGTCTGAACTTGGCGGGGCCGACGGAGATGATCTCGATCCGGAATTGCTGTTACCGCCACAGGCTGTCAATATTGGCACCGCAATAGACGCCGTGGTCATTGCGCGCAGAAAATGTCGTCGCTTCACGGAAAACTCGCTCGTGTTGTCATCAAAAAGTAACAGAATGATAACTTCGTGGTGTTACAAATAAATTTCAGTGCAGATACTGTCATTAATTTTCTCGGAGACACTATTAACAGATGAATAAGTTTTATATTTTTGCAGCCTGTGTGCTGTTATCAGCCTGTAGCAGTAAACCCATTCCGTTTACTGATTATCTGGTAAAAAACTTACTCCGCGATAATCTCGAAGCGCTGGCAAGGCCGCCGATTTTCACCGTCGAAGATATTACCGTAAAAACCATTGAAAGCAGCGAAACCACCGGCATGGCAACCGCCGACGTCAGAATGCGCTTCCCAGAAGATTTCGATACTGTGGTAAGTCTGCGCAGACTAGAACCGTTTAACGTGGCCTATCTGCAATACAAAAGTAGCTTCGGGAAATTTGCGGCGGGCGAAAGCCAGGTTCACCACGCTGAGTATCAATTCGAACGGCGTGACGGCAAGTGGTTTATTGTTGGCAGCCGCGCAATTTCCGCACCCGAGATTTTTCACGCTGCGGGCAGTCCTGCGACTAAAGAATAAAGCCATGTTTGTGTAATTGTAGAGTGGGGACCTGTATCTTGGGTCATGCGGTACTCTGTAAAACCCCAAAGGCATTCGCTGCGCTTACCTGGATCCCCGATCGGGGTCGGGGATGACGTAGTGTGGCGCCCTCACCCGCACACTTTCCTACACCCTCATCTGCACACGTTCGTACATCGTCTTCCTCGCACTTTCTTACATCGTCATCCGCACACTTTCCTACATCGTCATCCTCAACTTGATTGAGGATCCATATACCTCGGTCTACCTGTTGCTCCGCACGCTGCAAAAAATAAAAAGCATTCGCTATGCTCATCTGGATCCCCGATCGGGGTCGGGGATGACGTAGTGTGGTGCCGTCATCCGCGCACGTTCCTACATCGTCATCCGCGCACTTTCCTACATCGTCATCCTCAACTTGATTGAGGATCCATATACCTCGGGCTATTTGTTACGCCGCACTTCGTTAAACCAAAGGCATTCGCTGTCATCTAGATGCCCAATCGGGGTCGGATATGACGGAATGGTTTTAACCCACGTGAACTGGGATTAAGCGCTTTCGGCATACCAATGAAACCCAGTATTAAGACTTAGCGACCTTTACACGATAAGAAGAAGATAAAGCAGCTATTAGATTTATAGACCGTAATAAGACCGAGCATAAAACCGCCCAAAATCTTAATAGTGGCTACCCAGCTGCACCCACGGCGCTTTGCCATCTTGGTGATATACCGTAAAGCGCGTGAGCCCTGCATAGGGCACATTCAAGCGAGTCATCGCTCCCATTGGCATGCCCAGCCAATGACAGATCATCACGCGGATCACCGCGCCGTGCACTACCAGTAATACCGACTGGCCTTTATGCTCGTCAGCAACCGTGTCTAATTCAGTGGTGATGCGCTGGCAGAAATCCGGCATCGCTTCGCCGTTTGGCGGACTAGCTTCGGCGGGGGATTCCCAAAAATCTGCCCACTCTTGGGGAAAGCGTTGGCGCGCAACATCGTGGGCTAAACCTTCCCAGTCACCAAAGTGCATCTCTCGCAGATCTTCACGCACTGCTAGGGGCGTTTTGCGCTCCGCTGCCAGCATTTCTGCAAAACGCTGACAGCGCTGCAGCGGTGAGCTGACAATATTCTCCCAGCCACCGTCACCCATAGTGGCGATCTTGTCGCGCATTTGCTGCCAACCAAGTTCACTAAGTGCCACATCGGTGCTGCCACGAAATATCTCACCACCCTCGCAGGCACCGTGGCGCAATAAATCGATACGAGTTGTGGTCACTTTAGCCATAGCGAAAGCCCTGTTTTAATTACTGCCACGACTTACGCCAGCTTGTTCAAAGCTCGCCATTTCTTTTTGCAATCGGCAGGCGGCCTGCATAATGGGGAGCGCCAGTGCGGCACCACTGCCCTCGCCCAAACGCATGTCCAACTGCAATAAGGGCTCTGCCTCCATTTTATTAAGTAAACGGCTGTGACCGGGCTCAGCAGAGCAATGGGAGAAAAATAACCACGGCCGAATTGAGGGATTTATTCTTACCGCTGACATGGCCGCCGCCGTGCAAATATAACCATCGACCAATACAGCTATGCCTTTCTGAGCCGAGCGAATATAAGCACCCGCCAGGGCGTTAATTTCATAACCACCAATGCGACGTAATACTTCCATGCCATTTTTCATATGAGGTAAATGTCGCGACATAGCGCGAGTGACAACGGCTGATTTTTTCGCCAACATTTGATCAGTGATACCCGTACCACGCCCGACCATCGCCGTTGCAGATAGGCGGGTGTGCGCCACAGCCAATGCCGCTGCCGAGGTGCTATTACCAATCCCCATCTCACCACCGATAAACACGTCAATGTCACCGGCTTGGTCAATAATGTCGCGCCCTACCGCCATGGCTTCTTCGCACTGCTCCATGGTCATGGCTTCGGTCACACACATATTCTGAGTGCCCGCGCCCACGCGCATATCTAGCACATTAGGCAAATCTTCCAATGCGTAAACGGTGCCTACATTAATCACTTTAAAATCTGCGCCCATCGCTTTAGCTAAGACACTAATCGCCGCACCGCCACTGGCGAAGTTGCGCACCATTTCTGAGGTTACCGACTGCGGATACGCAGACACATCCTCGGTAGTGACGCCGTGATCACCGGCAAAAACCGCAATTAGCGCCTTATCAACATGAGGCTCCAGCGTGCGCTGCACCGCAGACAATTGAATAGCAACATCTTCTAACCTACCCAAAGCACCCAGCGGCTTAGTCAAACTAGCCTGTCGCGCCTGCGCAGCCGCGCGGAATTCTTCGTCAGCTTCTGGCGCCGACTCCTCATACCAATGTGACATACCGTTACCCTTTCAGAACTTGCTCTAAACCCGCCGTTACCAGCACGACCCGATCTGCCATGGCAGCGAGGTCCTGATGCAAGCGTCCCGATTCGTCAACAAACTGCCGACTTAATGTTCCCAGTGGCACAATTCCCTGCCCCACCTCATTACTTACTAAAACAATATGGCCTTCAGCGCGCTGTAGTACTTGATAAAACTCGCCACGCACCGTGTGCCAACGTGGCAAATCGTCTTTCATCAGCCAATTACTTAACCATAGTGTTAGGCAATCTACCAAAATTGCGGTATTCGCGGTCGCGCTATTGCGAATTGCCGCTGTGAGTTCTTCCGGTGCTTCCACGGTTTGCCAGCCATCATCGCGGCGCTGGTGTTGATGATGGGCAATCCGCGCCGTCATTTCTTCATCACCAGCAGTGGCCGTCGCGATGTATATGCGTTGAACGTCGCTTGCAGCAGTGCAAATACGCTGCTCCGCTAGGCGACTTTTACCTGACCGTGCACCACCAAGATACAGTTCCAGCACCGCAATACTCCCCATACATAGCCGCCAATACTGCCACCCAGAAGTGATCTGACGTATAGTAAACCGCTTATTCTACTAGACCGGCTGCAACTGAGGGAAATATGGGACATCGATTATCGAAGATTTATACTCGCACCGGCGATGACGGCACCACGGGACTCGGTGATGGCTCGCGTATCGATAAGGATCACCACCGCATGGAGAGCATTGGCAACGTCGATGAACTCAACTCCGTCGTCGGTTTACTCATGGCCGAACTGCCTTCTGACGACGCCTATACGCCGCTGCTCGCGCGCATTCAACACGATTTATTTGATCTTGGCGGCGAACTCGCAGTGCCGGGTTATATCATGATCAGTGCCGAACGCATTGGCGAGTTAGAAAATAGCTTAGATGAGCTAAACGAAGACCTACCGCCACTTAAAAACTTTATTCTTCCCGGTGGTAGCAAACCCGCCGCCTTATGCCATATGGCCAGATCAGTATGTCGCCGCGCTGAACGCAGCTTGGTTGCACTCAACAAAACCGATGAAGTAAATGCGACCGGTCGCCAATATTTAAACCGCTTATCAGACTTTTTATTTGTAATGGCAAGGTTGCTAGCACGCCGCAATGGCGGCCAAGAAGTACTGTGGGTTCAAGCGGACAAACGATAAAACCGACGCCCCTGTTTCCACTCAAACAGGGCCGCTCACCACAACCATGCCGCACCGCGAACACCACTGCTGTCGCCATACTTAGCTTTCACTAAGGCTGTTACGCAGCTGTCGCTAAACACATAGTCCGCCCAATACTGCGGGACTTTTTCATAAATAATATCGATATTAGACACACCGCCGCCCAGCACAATCGCAGCCGGGTCTAGTAGATTAATAACCCCTGCCAATGCCCGCGCCAACTGCCGGCAATAGGTATCTAATACGGTTTCAGCCAAAGCTTCTCCGGCCGCAGCTCGCGCCGCTATCTCTGGCGCCTTGATCGCTTCGCCACCCGCCTCAAGGTAAGTCGTCGCAAAGCCAGCACCGCACAAATAAGTTTCAATGCAGTTGATCCGTCCACAGTAGCAAACCCGCTCTTCTGTCGCGCCGGGCATGGAGTTGTGCCCCCACTCACCGCCAATACTGTTTACGCCAGTGAGCACTTTTTTATCAATAACGACACCGCCGCCAGTACCTGTGCCAATAATCACGCCAAACACCGTCGGGTAATCTGCACCGGCGCCGTCTACCGCTTCCGATAAGGCAAAACAATTGGCGTCGTTACTAAAACGTACTTGGCAACCCAGGCGCTTAATCAAATCCTCGGGGAGCGCACGACCACTAATGGCCAAGGTATTACTATTTTTGATTAAACCGGTCACCGCTGACACCGCGCCGGGGCCACCTAAGCCCACCGTGGCGCCACCACCGGCTTTAGCCTGCAAACCCTCTACCAAACCAGCGATGGCCTCAACCACCGCCTCGTAGCTATGAGTAGGTGTGGCAATACGCTCACGCGCGATTTGCTCGCCGCTCTCGGCCAGCAAAATTCCTTCAATTTTTGTGCCGCCAAGATCAACACCAATTCGCAAAGCAGGCCCCTTCAAATATTCTTTAAAAAATGACGCACTTATATCAATTGCAGCACTGCCACCGCGCACACCCACACCAATAAACTACGGGACAGCAAATGCTGCACTGCCAGTAACTCCTCGGCCGCCAATTTTACAAATTGTTCACCGTCTACCTGCCCATCAGGTAAATAAACGGGCAAGGCCTTCATGCCGACGTCGTCTAATATATCGGCAGATGGCAATTCGCTATTAAAATGTTCGCGCCATGCTTTGATGCAGGTATCGAAATTACCGACTATGGCAAACGCGAAGCCCAATATGCGCACCGGCAGCCATTCTAGATAAAACAGGGCGATGGCTGAACGATCGCGATCTTCCTGCTTTAACTGCTCGTCATTGACCAATAAAAACAATAAGCGATACGCCAAGGCCGCCGCTGGGCCGGCCACCACAAACCAAAACACCACCGCAAACCAGCGCTCAAAGCCTTGGTAAAACACCGCCTTACGAACACTTAAATGCAGCTGAAGTGCATTTTCGGCGCCGGTTTCGCACAGCTCTGCGCTAAAACCGAGACCGTGCTGGTAGGCACCCTCTAAATCTGCGCGCTGCCAACTGTTGAGATAAAGCTTAAGCAAGATTTGAAAGTCGCCGCGCCCCAAACTGTAAAGCAATAAAGCGACGCTGAGTAAGAACACCGGCAGGCCAAACAATATCGGCGCTAACAGCCACAACACGGCAAATACACCGAGTACGGGTAGGGCAACCAGTAATAACAAGCGCAGGGTAGTACTGCCAACTCCTGCGGTCATTTCCCGGTAGCGCACAAACCAATTATCTTCTTGGATAACGCCGCCGCTACCCCAAAATTGCACCGCTGCCCAAGCGATTAGAATGGCAAAAAATTCCATAATCTATCCCAATGCGTTTTTATAATAGGTCCAGTCAAAGGCCAAGCCGGGATCGGTTTTACGCCCCGGAGCTATGTCACAGTGGCCAACTATACGTGCTGTGGTGATAGCCGGGTAGTAGCTCTGTAGGCTTTCTGTTACGGCGATTAACTCTCGGTACTGGGCGTCGGTGTAACTAACATCATCAGCCCCCTCAAGCTCAATGCCAATACTAAAATCATTGCAGTTGTCGCGTCCGTCAAACTGCGACGCACCGGCATGCCATGCGCGGTCGTTAAACGAGACAAATTGGTGAAGCACACCCTCGCGATCGATAAATAAATGCGCAGAGACATTCAGACCTCGCAAATCATCAAAACTGCTATGCGCCTCGCAATCTAAGCAATTGGTAAATAACTGATGAACATACGGGCCGCCAAACTGCCCCGCAGGCAGGCTGATATTGTGAATAACGAGCAAGCTAATATCGGCGGCGTTTGGACGCTGATTATAATTGGGCGAGGGTTGCTTATTCGCATTGCCCATCCAGCCAGATGGCTCGATCAGGTACATACGCCCTCGCTGTAAATAGTGATTTTGCTCATGTCTCTGCGCCAACTCGATGTTAATAGTACTGAGAGTACATCGACGGCCTTCAATCTGTAAAACCTCGCCGATAAATATGGCAAATATCAGGCGTTTTCACTGAACGCGGCAAGCTCTCCATCGTCAAGCAAACGCAGCATGCCTTCCTGCACCATGGTGGCGACTAACTCCCCAGTTTGGGCGTACATATGGCCTATCACCAAGGCGCGATCGCCAAAGGCATTTGCGCTATGTACATCGTATAAATGCCAGTTATTAAGATCTACTGGCCGATGAATCCACATTGAGTGGTTCAAACTTGCCATTTGCGACGGTCGCGACGAGACCTGATCACGGTAAGGCAATGATGCGGTGCGAATAAAGTTATGATCGCTAATGAATCCTAATATTGCCCGCTGCAAGGCAGGATCATTAGGCACGGTATGCTTAGCCCTCAGCCACATTCTTTGCACAGCGGGGCGATTATTCGTTTCTAAATACGAAGGCAATTCTAAACAACGAAAATCAATCACGCTCTGAGTCACTAAAAAATCGTAGAGTCTCAACAAACCAAGCTCTTCGAAATTATCGCGGTAGGATTCCATGCTGCGGAATGACTCCGGCCCCATCACCGCTGGCATGGTCGGCTGCTGATCATAGCCTTGCGCCTCTATATGGAATGAAGCGTCTAAGGTTAACAGCTCTCGGCCAGCCTGATCTGCGGATACTCGCCGAACACTAAAATTGCGCCCATCACGGAGATTGGCAACTTTAAAATGAATCGGCCCAGCCAAGTTTCCCGCTCGCAAAAATTGCGCACTTAGGGAATGGCATAGCCGCCCCTCAACCGTCTGATTTGCCGCCGATAAAGCCTGGCCCAATACCTGCCCACCATAAACATGATTTTCCGCCGCTGAGTATCGGCTGTAACCGACAAATTCATTCTCGGTCATGCGCTCCAAATTTAAATGCGCGATAAAGTCTTCCACTAAACTCATAAACACCTCTAGATCTCCTGGCGCTAGGATACAGCAGCGCGGGGGAAAATTTACGTATTGCTGGTCACTAAGAAGATTTTAATACGCATACGTACAGCAGTGACGCAAATTTGTTATGATCTTCGCCATACTCGCTAATAGACAAAATTTAACCGTGGAGACCATCATGCGCGCTATAACCGTTAACAAACCTGCAACTCTCGACAACCTCGCCGTGACTGACATAGCCGCCCCCACACCGGGCGCTGGCGAAATACTGGTGCAATGGCGAGCAAGCTCATTGAACTACCATGATTACTTAGTCGCCATTGGTGGTATTCGTGTTGAAGATGGCCGCATTCCACTTTCAGACGGTGCGGGGGATGTTATTGCCATTGGCGAAGGCGTTACGCAATGGCAAGTTGGCGACAAAGTCATGTCCGCTTTTTTCCCCAACTGGGCTGAAGGCGAAGTCAACAAAGCGAAAACGGCTGCCCTACTTGGCGACACAGTAAACGGCTGCGCCGCAGAGCAAACCTGCCTATCTGAAAATTCCGTTACCGCCATGCCCGACGGCTATAGCTACGCCGAAGCAGCCACCCTGCCCTGCGCCGCATTAACCGCTTGGCGCGCGCTTATCGTCGAAGGCAATCTGCAAGCTGGTGATACGGTATTGGTAGAAGGTACTGGAGGAATGTCAGTATTTGCACTACAAATTGCCAAAGCAGCTGGCGCTTACGTTTATGCTACCACCTCATCGGACGACAAAATTGATCAGCTCAAAAAGCTCGGTGCAGACACTGTTATCAATTACAAAACCGATCCCAAGTGGGGACCAACAATTAACAAGCTCTCTGGCGGCGGTGTAGATCACGTATTAGATGTTGGCGGCAGCGCCACCCTAGCCAACTCTATTGATGCAGCCCGTGTCGGCGGCCACATTTCACTCATCGGTATTCTTGGCGGTTTCACCGCAGAACTGATGCTGCCAAAAATGTTCGGCAAGCAATTGCGCATGACTGGACTTTCTGTGGGCAGTGTTGAAATGCAATATGCCATGGTGAAAGCGATTAACACCTCAGGTCTACGCCCTGTCATTGACCGTAGCTTTAGCCTAGAAGAGCTTGGCGCCGCATTCCACTACCAAGAAACCGGCAAGCACTTTGGCAAAATTGTTATTGAGTATTAATAGCTAGAGCTTCAGCGCAATAGTTAACTCACCAAAATGGCGGATAGTCATATCCGCCTGATCTGCAAAGCTCGCAGTGCCGCTCGGGTCGTATAAGCAGCTTCGCATGCCCGCCGCGGTCGCGGCCTGCAAATCATAAATATAATCCCCCACGTAAATCGCACTCTCAGGCAACACCGAAAATTTTGCAGCTAAGTTCAGCAAGCCAGTTGGGTCTGGCTTGGCAGGCGCATCTTCGCGGGTGATGACGTCAATGGGTGGAATAGATAAACGCTGGCGACACACATCAAAGGCCGCACGGGTGTTTCTTGTCACAATGCCGGTGACAATTCCCGCCTCAGCTAGTGTTTCGAGTAATGCCTGAGCGCCGGGCATCCATGTAGATGATGCGGCGCCGGCCATTTCAAAGTCATGGATGGCGCGCTCAGCTTCGGCGCGCTGCTTCGCGCTGGGTAATTCAGCTAAATACGCCAATAAATCGACGCCGGCTGGCCACCCCAATTTACTACGAAGTATTTGAAAATTAAGCCCAGAATCAATCAAGGTGCCGTCTAAATCAAACAGCACCGCAGTGACATTAGTTAACACGACACTCAACTTTTTAAACGATAACCGGTGCGGAATATCCATGCGATGCCGAGTAAGCACAACCCCATAAACAATAAAATCATCGCCACACTCACCCCCACATTCACGTCGGCTACACCGTAAAAACTCCAGCGGAAGGCGCTAATCAAATACACCACTGGGTTCGCCAAGGTGATGGTCTGCCACAGTGGCGGCAACATACTAATGGAATAAAAACTGCCGCCCAAAAACGTGAGCGGCGTCACGATGAGCATGGGCACCACCTGTAGTTTCTCAAATCCGTCAGCCCAAATACCGATAATAAAACCGAACAAACTAAACGTCGCCGCAGTTAACACTAAGAACGCCACCATCCAGAAAGGGTGGGCAACGTGATAATCCACAAATAAATTCGCGGTCAGTAAAATAATACTGCCGACAATAACCGACTTGGTGGTTGCCGCGCCGACATAGCCCAACAAGATTTCTCGCATAGAAATAGGCGCCGACAAAATTTCATAAATGGTGCCATTGTATTTAGGGAAATAAATACCGAAGGAGGCATTGGAAATACTCTCTGTCAGTAGCGCCAACATCACCAAACCGGGAATAATAAATGCTGCATAACTCACACCATCAATTTCGACCATACGCGAACCAATAGCCGAGCCAAATACCACAAAATACAAAGACGTTGATATTACTGGCGACGCAATACTCTGCATAATCGTGCGCCACGTACGGTGTAATTCAAATTTATAAATGGCCTTAATCGCATGAAAATTCATTCTGCAGCCTCCGTCTCGGTGGTCGCTCTTTCTGTCACTAAACTCACAAAAATTTCCTCTAGGGAGCGCTGCTTAGAGTGGATATCCTTATAGTCGATACCGTGTTCATCCAAGCGTCGGAATAAATTGGCAATACCGGTTTGATCGCCCTGTGTGTCAAAGTGGTAAATTAATTCTAGGCCGTCTTCGGTGAGCGACAGTGGGTAGCTTTGCAATTCTAGCGGTAACTCAAGCAATGGTTTTTGCAATTGGAGACGCAGCTGTTTCTGCCCTAGTTTTTCCATCAGTACGTCTTTTTCTTCTACGAGAATAAGCTCGCCCCGACTAATCACCCCAATTCGGTCGGCCATTTCTTCAGCTTCTTCAATGTAGTGGGTGGTTAAAATAATGGTCACGCCGCGCTCGCGAAGACCCCGCACCATTTCCCACATATCGCGGCGCAGCTCAACGTCGACTCCCGCGGTGGGTTCATCAAGAAATAAAATTTCTGGCTCATGGGATAAAGCCTTGGCGATCATCACCCGTCGCTTCATGCCGCCGGATAATTCCATAATACGAGAATCGCGTTTATCCCACAGTGATAACTGCCGTAAAATTTGCTCGATATACGGTTTATTTGGCGGACGCCCGAATAAGCCGCGACTAAAATTTACTGTTGAAATCACGCTTTCAAAACCATCGGTACACAGCTCCTGCGGCACCAAACCGATCTTGCTGCGCGCTGCGCGAAAATCCCGAATGATGTCGTGACCATCCGCCGTAATCACCCCCGAACTCGGATTCACAATGCCACAAATAATGCTGATCATGGTGGTTTTGCCAGCGCCGTTGGGGCCTAACAGCGCAAAGATTTCACCGCGCCGAATATCCAAAGAAACGTCGCGTAGCGCCTGAAATCCGGAATCGTAAACTTTGCTTAAATTTTGAACGCTGATAATAGCTGACACGAACACCTCTCACTGACAGCGGTAAGATGGAAAACCGCAATTGAAATAAATCGCCAAAGAGTGTCGGCGATGTACGTAGGCTTGGCAAGTGCCAGCACGGTAAAACTAAGAGGACAAATAAAACGAGGGGCAAACGCGTTACTTGCTACGCTGGCAGATACAACTGCTGCCAAAACATCTTCGCTGCGGTATCACTCATGACATTAATCGCGCTTACGTCGAGGTAAATACCATCAATCAATAAGCGGCTCATGCCATGTAGGGTAGACCAGCTCACCTGCGCAAAACGCAGCGCGTCGATATTGCTATTGTTAATAGATTGCTGCCACGCTCGAATCTGTTCGATATACACTTTAAAAGCATCGTGAGCCTCAATTTTAAGCGAATCGCTTAGCTGCTGAGACTTCCACAGACGCGCGCCAAACATCAACTCATAATATTCTGCATTGTCGATTGAGAATTGCACATAACGACGCACAAACACCCGCACTGACGCTTCGCTAATTTCCGCCCCTTTCACATAGGGCGGCGTGCGCACAACCTCACGTAAACGGCGAAAGCCCTCCTCCGCAACACCGCACAACAATGCCTGCTTGTCCGTGAAATGATGATATGGCGCGGTGCGAGATACACCCAGATTTTGCGCTAACTTGCGCATCGACAGCCCCGCCTCCCCCTCTTCTTTTAATAAGCGAGCAGCCTCGTCCAAAATTTGACGGCGTAAATCACCGTGATGATAAGGCTTATCACTCGACTGGCAGGGTTCGGGGGAAGTATTTGTCATGATGACAATTTACCAAGCAATCTTGACACTGTCTATATTGATCGGTAATCTCAGCAAACTTGACACCGTCTAGTTACGATTTTGACCATCGACAACGGCGCTGCCCGCAGGGCAATCAAAACCAAAAAACACACCGGAGAGCATACCCATGAGCCAATACCCCACTATGTTAAAGCCGCTGGATCTTGGCTTCACCGTGTTAAAGAACCGCGTCATTATGGGTTCTATGCACACGGGTTTAGAAGAAGCCGAAAATGGCTTTGAACGCATGGCGGCTTTTTTTGCAGAGCGTGCCCGCGGCGGTGTATCGCTCATTGTTACCGGTGGCTTCGGCCCCAATAAACGCGCAGCAACCCATGAGCACACCAAAATGCTACGCAGCGAAGAGGACTGTGCAGGCCACCGCATTGTCACCGATGCCGTGCACGCAGAAGATGGCAAAATCTGCATGCAAATTCTGCACACCGGCCGCTATGCCTTTAATGAGAATCCCATCGCGCCATCAGCAATACGCGCACCGATAAACGCCTTCACGCCAGAAGCAGCCACCGTCGATCAAATTGAAGAACAAATTCAAGATTTTGTCCGCACCGCAGTGCTTGCCCAAAAAGCGGGTTATGACGGCGTGGAAATCATGGGTTCAGAAGGCTATTTCATAAATCAGTTTTTGGCCAAGCGTACCAATCACCGCGATGACGAATGGGGTGGCGATTATGAAAATCGTATGCGCCTGCCAGTAGACATTGTTCGTCGAGTACGCGAAGCCACCGGCGAAAACTTCATTATTATTTACCGTCTGTCCATGCTCGATCTCGTTGAAGGCGGCAGTAGCTTCGACGAAATTCTAACCTTAGGACAAGCCGTTGAAAAAGCCGGTGCGACCTTAATCAATACCGGTATTGGCTGGCATGAGGCGCGTGTTCCTACCATTGCCACCAAAGTCCCCCGCGCTGCGTTCACCTGGGTAACCGCAAAATTCCGCGCTGGCCTGAGCGTGCCAGTTATCACCTCAAACCGTATTAACACCCCAGAAGTAGCTGAGGAAGTCTTGGCCCGGGGCGATGCCGACATGGTGTCTATGGCGAGACCATTCCTCGCGGACTCTGATTTCATTGTTAAAGCAGCGGCTGGCCGCAGCGATGAAATCAACACCTGTATCGGCTGTAACCAAGCGTGCTTGGATCATATATTCAGCGGCCAATTAACTAGCTGCCTTGTAAACCCCCGCGCCTGCCACGAAACTGAATTGAACATTAGCGCAACACGCGATCGCAAAAATATCGCCGTTGTCGGTGCTGGCCCCGCCGGATTAGCGTTTGCCACTACCGCGGCAGAACGCGGTCACACCGTCACTTTATTCGACGGTGCCACGGCCATTGGCGGCCAGTTCAATATCGCCAAAAAAGTGCCCGGCAAAGAAGAATTTAATGAAACTATTCGCTATTTTGCTCGCCGCCTAGAGGTCACTGGCGTACAAACCAAACTCGGCACTACCGTTAATCAGCAAGCATTGAATGACGAAGGCTTCGACGAAGTGATATTGGCAACAGGTATAAAACCACGCACACCACCAATTGAAGGCATAGATCACCCCAAAGTAATGAGCTACCTAGATGTTATTCGCGACGGCAAAGCCGTGGGTAAAAGGGTCGCTATTATTGGCGCGGGCGGGATTGGCTTTGACGTTGCCGAATTCCTTACTCATAACAGCGACGCTAGTACTAGCATCCCTACCTTCATGCGCGAATGGGGTGTAGACATGAACCTGCAAGCGCGCGGCGGCATTGAAGGCATAAAGGCAGAGCTGCCAGACTCGCCACGCGAAGTATATTTATTACAGCGCAAGGCATCTAAAGTCGGCAACGGCTTAGGAAAAACCACTGGCTGGATTCACCGCACCGGTTTGCAGAAAAAAGGCGTGAATATGGTCCCGGGCTGCGAGTATGTAAAAATCGATGATGCCGGCCTGCATATTCGCATTGGCGATGAAGAGCGCATTCTCGACGTCGACAATGTTATTATTTGCGCCGGCCAAGAGTCGCTCACCGAGCTTAGCGAAGGATTGAACGCACCTGTTCACCTAATTGGCGGCGCTCATTTAGCCACCGAGTTAGATGCAAAACGTGCTATTGACCAAGGCACCCGTCTAGCGGCCACAATCTAGCGATATAAAATTGCGGGGCTTGGCATCTGCCGCCCCGCAAATACCGTAAAGCACAGGTGTCTCCCAAGAAAAGCCATTATTGCTTTACGCCACTATGATTCATCGCTCTGCATATTTATCTACACGCCGCCGACCATCCCTCGGCCTGCTCATCGTTTTCTGTGCGCTTATATACATCGCGGCCTGCAGCAGCCAGCCCTCAAACGACAATAATGCCAACGCCACTAACGTCAGTGATCACTACGACGGCAAGCAATTTTATAATCCCTACTGGCCGAACTTTGACAAAAGTATTTGGGATATTATTCGGCTACGTTACTTTTCAGACTTAGTCATTGCCGATAACGCCGCCAACACTCACCGTGTTCCGCTCGTCAATCACATCGCCGACCTTCGCTCTGCAGATCCCGAGGTATTTCAGCTAACCTGGCTTGGTCACGCCAGTTTTTTAATTCAGTATCGCGGCATCGCTATTCTTACCGACCCCATATTATCGTCACGCGCTTCACCGCTGCCCTTTGCTGGTTACCCGCGCTTAGTCGCCATGCCAGTTGGCATACCTGATTTACCCGCCATAGATTACGTCGTTATCTCTCATAATCACTACGATCACCTCGATATCAACACCATCAAAGCGCTAGGGCATTCACCCCAATACTTAGTGCCCGCGAAACTCGGAAAGTGGTTTACCGACTTGGGCATTCCGCCTGATCGCGTTCACGAATTGGATTGGTGGGAAAACCGCAACGATGGCAACATCACCGCCACCGCTACGCCATCACAACATTGGTCTGGGCGAGGTGTATTCGACCGCTTTGACACCTTGTGGGCATCGTGGCATGTGCAAATTGCCGACAAAAGTTTTTGGTTTGCTGGCGACACGGGGTATAACCCGCATCAATTTATTGAGATTGGCGAGCGCTTCGGCGGTGTTGATTTAGCACTTATTCCTATTGGCGCCTACCACCCCCGCAGCTTTCTTAAAGAACAGCACGTAGACCCTGAGCAAGCAATTCAAATCCACAAAGATGTGCGTGCTAAACAGAGTATTGGCATGCACTGGGGAACATTTCAACTAAGCGCCGAAGCGATAGACGAGCCAGCACAGCTCATTGATCAAGCTCGCCGTGAAGGCAAAATTAGCAAGGGCGAATTCACCACCATCGCAATAGGTGAAACGCGCCAGCTTCCGTAATACTCCGGTCGTAAGTGTAGCGAAAGAATTTAGCAATACGGACAAGCCACTGCCGCTAAGGGGAACAAAAGTCGATGCCATAGCCTCCAAGCTTCTGCAACGCGATACAATGCTTACCATATTCTTCGAGTCCGATACCCCAAACCACCATTCTACAAAAAGGACATGCATGTCGTATTTCCATCGCCACTATTTACGCATGGTTCTGCTTGCCCTGTTACTGCCATTTTCTTTGATTTCTGTAGCGGCAGACTCAGACACTCAGACCCGTCAACGTATTGCGGTGCATAGCACGTGGCTTACAGAAATGAGCGGCATTGCAGCCAGCAATGTGCATGAAAATCACTTTTGGGCACACAATGACAGCGGCGATAGAGGACGCCTTTTTTCCTTCGACAGTAATGGCAAAATGCTGACCGAACTACGAATTGACGGCAGCAGCGCATTTGACTGGGAAGATATGAGCAGCTTCAAAGACCACCGCGGCGCGTATTTATTAGTCGGCGACATCGGCGACAATATGATGCTACGGCCTTTCGCCGATGTGTATTTAGTACGCGAGCCTGAGGATGTTAGCACCCCGATCATTCATACCAAGATCCACCGTCATTATTCCTTGATATACGAGGACGGCCCCCATGACGCAGAGGCTATCGCCGTCGATGCAGCCGAACGCTTCGTCTACATTCTTACCAAACGCGATAGCCACCCGCGCTTATACCGATTCTCCCTTGACGCCATTGCAGACAAAGCCATACCACTTAATTATTTGGGTGAAATCCGCAGTATTCCGAGTGTTGAACAACACCGTGCACAACGCCAAGGCGGCATTAGCGGCGGCTCACCTACCGCAATGGAATTTAGCCCCGCTGGCGATATCGCCATGATCGTCACCTTGCGCAATACCTACTTTTTTAAACGCGAGCAAAATCAAAGCTGGCTGCAAGCACTAAACAAAACGCCGTTTGCACGCACACCAAATCGCATGCGCCAAGTAGAGTCCGGCACATTTACACCTGATGGCAAAAAAGTACTAGTCGGTTCAGAAGGTCAGCCTGCGATACTAGAATTTACGGACACGCCTGCTTATCCCAAAAGCAAAAAATAATGCCAGCGCGATTTAGCACGCTGGCATATAAGGCTACCCCGCGATGGCAGGTGTTATGCAGAACAAGGTCAAAATCACCGCAATACCGGCAAACCACACCAAGCTTCGCAGGGTGGCCCAGTTTTGTAGATAGCAAACGGTAAAGAGCACTCGAATACCGATATACCCCATCGCCAGCATGTTGACACAGTCCTGCGCAGCGCCACCAAATTGGGCAATAATCACCGCCGCCGCAAACAATGGAAAACCTTCATAGCCATTTTGCATCGTCGCAACAGCTCGCGCTCGACGACCCTCTAAGCGCGCCATCCACTCACGGGGATGGTTATTATCAAAAGCGCCTATCTCGGTTTTCCCCAGTTTAGCGATTAGCGCCGTTAAACCGGGCATAAGACCTGCAACAAAAATACACCAAAACGCGATACTCATAATTCTTCCCCTCGTTTTTATTTATTAAGTTTATTATTTATTACCACCACACAATGGTCGCGTTATCAGTTAACAAAAACGCCCCCAATAAAACCGCCGCAACACATTCTTTTGCGGCGTATTATTCGTCAATCGGTATTATTTGGTTTAATCAGCGCTCTCAACCAATTTAAAAAGCCATTTTGCTGAAGCACCATTTTATCTACGCCATCAAAAAACGTCGCCAGCTGTTCTGGTTTTGCAAAGTAATCTGCACGGGTTTTCATCGGCATGTCTGGATCAAGATTTTTAACAATAACTGCGGGATTCCCTGCGACAATCACATTCGCAGGCACATCTTTGCTGACGACCGCGCAGGCGGCAACCACGCTATTCTCGCCAATCGACACGCCCTTCAAAATAGTACAGCGATCACCTAACCAGACGTTATTTGCTATGTGCACGGGTGTAAGCGTTTCACTACGCCGACTGCGATCATAAAGATCATGCCAATCGCTATCGGTGATATAAACGCCGTTTGCCATCATCACACTGTCGCCAATAATAATTTCATTGGCGGCAGATATGCGCGTGCCAGGACTGATCAATACATAGTCGCCAATTTTAATGCGACCACTTTTTTCATCAGCACCCCACACACCTATTTTGACGCGATTATCAGGCTCGCCAATTACCGTTGCGCACTGACCAATCTCGATATTTGGCCCCGAAATGGAGATATACCAAGGCTTCATAAAAGTGGGATAATCGCCGAGGTAGTCGCAAGCCGGCTTCAAAAAACGCTGCGTGTACCAACTACGGAAACGCAAATAATTCTTTTTAACCCAATAGGGTCTTCTGTCCTGCCGCATTAGCTATCCATAATTATTATGATGCGCTAGTGTCGCAAGGTGCGACTCGCAGGGCAATCGATACAATATTACCAATTCATGAAGAAACGCAGCGACAACATACCCCCGCGAGAAGTGACAAGTAATCAGAGTGGCATTCACCCGAATTTAGCAGCAACGGTGACCAAGCATCTGCGCCACCATTTTCAGAAGCCTTATGCCCAGCATAATGTAGATGCCTTCAACACTGCCTGCGCGTGGCTGGCTCAACGGTCAAAGCCAATCATTCTCGATTCCTTTTGCGGCACGGGTGAGAGTAGCCGCCAACTAGCACGCCAATTCCCCAATAGCGTCATCATTGGCGTAGATAAGTCCGCAGCACGGCTGCAACGCCACCAAGTAAATCAAGAACACCCACTAGATAACTATTTGCTAGTGCGCGCCGATGTGGACGACTTCTGGCGACTTGCCGCTGAAGCTAATTGGCAGCTACAACAGCATTTTTTACTCTACCCAAACCCTTGGCCGAAAAGTGCACAGCTACAATACCGCGCCCATGGTTCTGCGGTTTTTCCGGCGCTATTGCGACTCGGCGGCGACCTTACGCTGCGCAGTAACTGGAAGCTTTATGTTGAGGAGTTTGCCTGCGCGCTGACCATTGCCGGGAATACGGCTGAGACCACAAGCTATGTACCAACGGAGACCATCACCGCTTTTGAACGTAAATACCACCTCGCCGGCCAACCTCTGTGGGAATGTAAGTGCACGCTAAAGCCTGCAATTTAAACCCGCACCGCCGCCCCCTGTTATCTAGCCCGCTGGCAGCGTTATACTAGGCTTACATTTACCAATACTGTATTCACAATGAGCACACCCGCAAAACACAGCGCTATCAGTCAGGACCCCGTTTGGCAGACCATCCGCAAGGAAACTGCCTGCGAAGTTGAGCGTGAACCGGTACTCGCTAGTTTCCTGCACGCCACCATTTTGAATCACGACAGTTTAGAAACTGCGCTGAGTTTTCATCTTGCACACATTTTAAACAGTCCGGCGGCATCAGCATTGTTAGTCCGCGAGGTGATTGAAAAAGCCTTCGTCGCCGATCCCAATATTGGCCGCGCGATACGCGCCGATATTTGCGCGGTATTCGAACGCGACTCTGCCTGCTCAAGTCTCTCAGTGCCCTTTTTATATTTTAAAGGCTTTCATGCGCTGCAGTCTTATCGTATAGCCCACTGGCTGTGGAATCAGGGCCGAACCTCCTTGGCGCTGTTTTTTCAAAACCGTATTTCCTGCGAGTTTGGCGTGGACATTCATCCGGCGGCAAAAATCGGGCGTGGCATTTTAATGGATCATGCGACCGGTATTGTCATCGGTGAAACCGCAGTGGTCGGCAATAATGTGTCGATCATGCAGTCGGTCACTTTAGGCGGCACAGGTAAAGAGGAAGGCGACCGTCACCCCAAAGTAGCCGACGGCGTATTACTCAGCGCTGGCGCAAAAATTCTGGGTAATATTCATATTGGTGAAGGCGCCCAAGTTGTCGCTGGCAGTGTCGTGTTACGGGACGTTCCCGCGCATACCGTGGTGGCTGGCGTTCCAGCAAAAATAATCGGCAAACCAGATTGCCCAGCGCCAGCTCTATCTATGAACCATCGCGCCTGCTGCGACGAATAGTTCGCCGCGCAAGCGCAAAGGCTTAGCTACTAACGCTTACAAGAAGGTCGAATGCCATTTGCCTTGGCCTTTTCGTAAAGCGGCGTTGCCGTCACCATCTGTCTTTGTAAATCTTTAATACGCGATGCGTGAGATGGGTGAGTCGACATAAACTCAGGCGGTTGGCCATCGCTCAATGCGCCCATATTTTGCCACAGGGCGACGCTGGCCTCTGGATTAAAACCAGACTTAGCCATTAAATCCAAGCCTACTAAATCAGCCTCAGACTCTTGAGCGCGACCATAAGGTAGCACCACGCCGTACTGAGTACCTAGACCGAGCAAGCCCATTACGGTTTCTTTACCCGCACCTTCACCCAACAACACACCGATTAACTGGGTGCCCGTTCCGGCTACGCTTTGCACCGACATCCGCTCGGCACTGTGATGAGCCAATACGTGACCAACTTCGTGACCTAAAACCGTGGCTAGCTGATCGGCATTTTTAGCCACTTGAAAGATTCCGGTGTGCACACCGATTTTCTTACCCGGCAAGGCAAACGCGTTGGCAGAGGCCTCTTCAAACACCACCACTTCCCAACTACCTCGCCATTCCGCTGGCAGCGACGCGGTAATAGCATCGGCCACACAACTCACATAGCGATTAGTTGCGCTGTCTTTGTTGATGGTCATTTTCTGTTTCATCTCATCGAACGCTGTGCCGCCCATTTGCGACATTTCGCTATCTGAGAACAACAATACCTGGCGTCGTCCTGTCGGCGATTCTGCACAAGAGGCCAGTAAACCCGCTAGAACTATCGCCAATACCGGTTTAAACATTGTCATAAATTCCCCGCGTTAATCTGCTATTTTGCGGCTATTATGGCATAGCCGTCGTCATGATGAACGGTGTAGTCTGCCAGATTACAATCACGGAGTGTATATTGTGAAAGAGCCTTGCCCCTGGTGTAACGCAACACCGGACTATATTAAGTACCACAACGAGGAGTGGGGAGTCCCCTCTGACGACGATAAGATTCACTTTGAGTTTCTGGTGCTAGAGTCTGCACAAGCTGGACTAAGTTGGTTAACCGTTTTGAACAAGCGCGAAGGCTATCGCAAAGCATTCGCCAATTTTAACCCCAAAAAAGTCGCCAAGTTTGACGACGCCATGGTCGAAACCCTAAAAGCCAATCCCGGCATTGTGCGCAACCGCCTAAAAATCGAGAGCACCATCACAAATGCGCGGCACTTTTTAACAATTCAGCAAGAATACGGGAGTTTTGCACAGTATATGTGGTCGTACTTTGACAATAAGCCGATCCAAAATAAGTGGAAAACTATGGCTGACGTGCCAGCCACCAGCAAAGAATCTGACCAAATCAGCAAAGACTTAAAAAGGCGCGGCTTTAAGTTTTTCGGTAGCACAATTTGCTACGCTAACTTACAAGCCTTAGGCTTTGTAAATGACCATCTGCTAAGCTGTCCACGCCACAAGGTGTGTGCAGAGCTAGGTAAGAACTTTCGGCCACACTGGTTATAACGACAAAAAAGGTGACCACCATGAAAATTTTCGCTTTATTCGCCCCACTACTCATGATCGCACTAAGTGGCTGTAGCACCACCGATGTGGTGACTGACTATAATCCCCGCGCAGATTTCAGTCGCTATGAGCGCTACACCATTGCAGACACCAGCGGCGCAGATAAAGTCGTGTCGCCCTTTATAGTCGACAACGTCAAAGAGTCACTGCAACGACAGTTAAAAACTGGGCTTTACAAGCAGGCAGATACCCCGGCAAACGCGGATTTTTTGGTGCGTTACTACATTGCCGAGGCGGCTGAAACCGTCGATAGAAGCCCGCGCCTCGGTCTTGGCTTTGGCAGCTTCGGTGGCAATTTTGGAATCGGCACCTCGGTAGGTGTTCCGCTAGGTAAAGATAAAATTAATCGCAATATCCAAATTATTATCGACTTGCTAAATCCCGCCGATAGCAAACTCACATGGCGCGGCTCTCTGGTCATCGAATTGAATGATCGCGACCCCAAAGTAAATGCCAACACCATTGAACGTGCAGTGACCGAAATTTGGAGCCAATTCCCTCCCAGCTAAACCGCGATAATAAGCCGCGCTAGCCGCGGCTTATTTAAAGCAATAGGGAAACAATGTCCTTATCGCGTCACCATTCATTTCACGCAACAGCGCAATATTGCGCCCTGGAATACCATCAGGATCGGGGTGCGACGCAAGCACTTGCTCTAAACTGTCTTCGCGCAGCAAATGCAATACGGGGTAAGGCGCGCGATTAGTGAAGTTTTCGGGATCGGCTTTCTCGGTACCGGCAAACTGGTAATCAGGATGAAAGCTCGCGATTTGAATATCCCCCTCCCAGCCACCTTCCTGTAAAACCGCATCGGCAATATCGAGAAAATCGTTGTAGTCATAAAAGTCCTGCAACATGTCGGGTATCACTAGCAGACTGGTCTCCAATTTACTCACTGCCGTTTCCTCCATACGGCACAGGGCGTGATGCAAATCATTTACCAAATCTTCCGCGGTAGTAGCGCGACTAATATCAATGGCCACCCGCAGGTCCTGCAAAGGTTTCGCGGCAAACGGACACAGCCCTAAACCCACCACTGCCTCGGTCAACCAACGCCTTACGTCACCTTCAATCACATCATTTTCAATTGTCATTTCAGAACTCGATTCTGTTAGCTTAAGCACCTAGCAACACTACCTTTAGCGTAATTCCTTAGAGCATTCAGGACTTACAGCGGCATTACTTAGGAGTAAATACAATAATACAACGCCATTCAAGCCGATGCAGCAGCGCCCGACACTGCTACACTGAAGACGTTAGTTGGGTGGTAGCCAGTCTCTTCGCATTGGCAACAGACTCACGTAAAGCCTGACACAGTTAGGAGCATAATATGAAACGTTATTATTTTCTGACGGACAATCTCGACAAGCTCGCCGCCGTCGAACACGACCTTGCTGGCAACGGCATATCTAAACCCCAGATTCATGTTCTCAGCCGCGATGACTCTGGCGTGCACAAACGCAAACTCAACGATGTAGAAGCCGTCTTGCGCAAAGACGTAGTACAAGCCATGGAGCGCGGTGCGCTGATTGGCTTAGCTGCCGCCGCCTTGGTGCTCGCTGTTGGTCACTACTCTGGCGCGACGGCCAGCGTTGGCTGGATGCCTTTTATCTTTTTATCGATAGTTATGCTCGGCTTTTTTACATGGGAAGGCGGTTTATTTGGAATCCAAGAGCCACACCATGATTTCAAACGCTTTGACCAAGCACTGGCTTCTGGTCGCCATTTGCTACTTATCGATATTAATGACAAAGACCACGGCATTCTAAACCGCGTTACCGCGCACTACCCTGAACTGGAGTTTTCCGGCACCGGCAACGGATCACCACAATGGTTTATCGGCCTGCAAAATAAGTGGCGAAACTTTGTAGAAGTCATGCCCTAGCCGCGGGAAAAACACCTCGCGAAGTCTTAACTTTACATAAAAAAAACCGGTGCCTTTGGGCACCGGTTTTTTATTAAACCAATACAACTTTCGTCGCTCTGTTAACTCTGATGATATTGCGCAGACAGTTCACGCACACACTCTATGAATGCGCCTGCATGAGCCGGATCCACTTCGGGTGTAATACCGTGACCCAGGTTGAAAATATGTCCGGGGCCACTGCCAAAACGAGCAAGGATAGTAGCGACTTCTTCGCGGATTCGCTTAGGCGAAGCACGCAACATCGAGGGGTCCATATTGCCCTGTAAGGCCACGCGATCACCAACCCGCGCCTTCGCCACACCAATATCGGTAGTCCAATCTAGGCCTAGCGCACTGGCGCCAGTATCAGCCATTAACTCTAACCACTGACCGCCATTCTTAGTAAAGAGAATGACCGGCACAACCCGACCATCATTTTCTTTAATCAAGCCATCAACAATGCGCTTCATGTAACGCAGGCTAAATTCTTGGTAGGCGTTATGACTTAAGGCGCCACCCCAGGTATCAAAAATCTGCACCGCTTGTGCACCGGCACGAATCTGATCATTTAAATAAGCTGTCACACTCTGCGCCAACTTATCTAATAAGGCATGCATTAATTCAGGCTGGTCAAACGCCAAGGCTTTAGCGCGGGCGTGATCCTTAGAACCACCGCCTTCAACCATATACGTTGCCAAGGTCCACGGGCTTCCGGAAAAGCCGATCAATGGGACACTGCCGTTTAATTCGCGACGAATGGTGCGTACGGCATCACAAACATAGGTGAGGTCGTTTTCGCCATTAACAATCGGCAAGGCATCTACGTCGGCCATTGTGCGAACTGTTTTCTTGAAGCGCGGCCCTTCGCCGGTTTCAAAATACAAACCTAAGCCCATGGCGTCGGGAATAGTTAAAATATCAGAGAATAAGATTGCGGCATCGAGTGGGTAGCGCGCTAAAGGTTGTAGCGTCACCTCACAGGCAAGCTCTGGATTCATGCATAGCGACATAAAATCGCCAGCTACCGCACGTGTTGCGCGGTATTCAGGAAGATAACGACCCGCTTGGCGCATCATCCATACGGGGGTGTAATCTACCGGTTGACGCTGAAGTGCGCGAAGGAAAGTGTCGTTTTTTAATTCTGTCATAAGTCGCTCAAAGCAAGACGGTAAACGGGAGACGCTGGGATGAAACGCCGCACAGCTTTTGCGTTTTCCGTCTCCCGTCCAGCGTCTGCGATTTAAACTTGTAAGTAGTCCAATATTCCTTCTGCCGCCTGACGGCCTTCCCATACAGCGGTAACCACCAAGTCTGAGCCGCGCACCATATCTCCACCAGCAAACACTTTAGGGTTACTGGTTTGGAATTTATAATCCTGCTCCTCGGGTGCAACAACGCCACCCCAGCTATTAAGATCAACCTTGGCGTCACTCAGCCATGATGGTGGGTTAGGCTGAAAACCGAACGCGACCAATACCACATCGGCGGGAATAACTTCTTCGCTACCTTCAATTGGCTGGGGACGACGACGACCATTTTCGTCTGGCTCACCAAGTTCTGTTGTCACAACTTTAATGCCTTCTACCTTGCCGTCACCAACAATCGCTATCGGTTGGCGATTAAAGAAGAATTGAACCCCTTCTTCACCAGCATTTTGTACTTCTTTACGTGAGCCCGGCATATTCTCTTCGTCACGACGGTAGGCGCACACAACGCTCTCTGCACCCTGACGAATAGAGGTGCGATTACAGTCCATTGCGGTATCACCGCCACCTAGAACGACAACGCGCTTGCCTTTTACATCAACAAAGTCGGCTGCATTTTCTTCCCAGCCCATATTCCGGTTTACATTTGAAACCAAGAACGGCAAGGCGTCGTAGACTCCTGGTAGATTTTCACCAGGGAAACCGCCTTTCATATATTTATAGGTACCCATACCCAGGAACACCGCATCGTATTCCTCAAGTAATGAATCCATGCTGATGTCTACACCAATATCAACGTTACAGCGGAATTCAACACCCATCTCTTCCAGCACTTTACGGCGGCGCTGAATGACTGATTTTTCCAATTTGAATTCAGGAATACCAAAAGTCAGTAAGCCGCCAATCTCTGGATAACGGTCAAATACCACGGGCTTAACGCCTGCGCGCACGAGCACGTCTGCACAACCGATACCGGCAGGGCCAGAACCAATCACCGCAACTTTTTTGTCTGTCCACACGCGCTTAGACATGTCTGGGCGCCAGCCCATCGCTAAGGCTGTGTCGGTGATGTATTTCTCAGTAGAGCCGATGGTCACCGCACCAAAGCCGTCGTTTAGGGTACACGCACCTTCGCACAGGCGATCCTGTGGGCACACACGGCCACATACTTCAGGAAGGCTATTGGTTTGATGACTCAGCTCTGCTGCCTCAAACAAATTCCCATCGGTAACCAGCTTCAGCCAGTTAGGAATATAGTTATGCACCGGGCATTTCCACTCGCAATACGGGTTACCACAACCCAAGCAGCGGTGTGACTGGTGCTTCACTTCCTCTTCTTTGTACGGCTCATAAATTTCTACAAACGAAGTGCGCCGCTGAGCAATGTCTTTTTTGCTCGGGTCCTGACGACCCACATCAAGAAACTGGAATGAATTCTGTAAACGCTCTGCCATTTTCAAATTACCTCATTGCTACTCGGCGGGCTTATTCCGGACGTCTTCTGGTGGAGTCAAGTAAACGGCTGAGGCTCGCCGCCTTAGGCTTGATCATCCAGAATTTACCGATGTAGTCGTCAAAATTATCGAGGATATGCTGCCCCCAAGCGGAAGCGGTTTCGCTTACATACTCAACGATAACGCCACGCAAATGTACTCGGTACGCTTCCATAGACTCGGAGTTTATTCGGCATATTTCAACTAACTCGCTGTTGTACCTGTCCACAAAGCGATTCGCCTCATCGAGTACATAGGCAAACCCACCGGTCATGCCTGCACCAAAATTGACACCTGTAGGCCCCAAAACGGTGATTATGCCGCCGGTCATGTATTCGCAGCAGTGATCGCCCGCGCCTTCTACAACCGCATGCGCACCTGAATTACGCACCCCGAAACGCTCGCCGCCAATACCTGCAGCAAAGAGCTTGCCGCCGGTGGCGCCGTAAAGGCAGGTATTACCGATAATTGCGGTATCTTGGCTCTTGAACACGCTACCTTTAGGCGGGTAAATAACTAGCTTACCGCCAGCCATACCTTTGCCCACGTAGTCGTTGGCGTCGCCTTCAAGATACATATTCAAGCCGCCCGCATTCCACACACCGAAACTCTGGCCTGCGGTACCCTTCATACGAAGCGTAACTGGCGCATCTTCCATACCAAGATTACCGTGACGTTTGGCAATCTCACCGGACAAGCGCGCACCAATAGAGCGGTCACAGTTGGTTACGTTAAACTCCAGATCAATACCCGACATAGATTCTATGGCAGGCAGTGCCGCAGCGACCATGGCTTCGGCCTTCTCGCCCTTATCAAAGGGGGCATTCAATGCCACCTGACAAAACTCAGGCTGATCTTTAGCCGCTGGATCTTTGAAAAGTATCGGCGACAAATCTAGCAACTCTTGCTTCTCGGTCTCGCCGGCCTTTTGAGTCAGTAGGTCTGTACGCCCAATAAGCTCTTCCATAGTGCGAACGCCGATACTCGCCATCCACTCACGGGTTTCCATTGCGATAAAGGTGAAGAAGTTCATCACCATTTCAACGGTGCCGATGAAATGCTCGTCTCGCAGACGCTCATCTTGGGTAGCAACACCGGTCGCGCAGTTATTGAGATGACAAATACGCAGGTATTTACAGCCCAGTGCAACCATCGGCGTGGTGCCAAAACCAAAGCTTTCAGCACCCAGCATCGCCGCTTTAACCACGTCTAGGCCGGTTTTTAAGCCACCGTCGGTTTGCACCCGAACTTTACCGCGCAAGCCATTGCCGCGCAGTGTTTGCTGTGCTTCGGAAAGCCCCAGCTCCCAAGGCGAGCCCGCGTAGCGAATAGAAGTAATCGGACTAGCTGCCGTACCGCCGTCATAGCCAGAGATAGTAATCAGGTCGGCGTAGGCTTTTGCCACACCGGCTGCAATGGTGCCAACACCGGGCTCAGAGACCAGTTTTACTGACACCAGAGCTGATGGATTAATCTGCTTGAGATCGAAAATCAGCTGGGCTAAATCTTCAATCGAATAAATATCGTGGTGCGGCGGCGGCGAGATCAGCGTCACACCCGGCACCGAATAACGCAATCTGGCGATTAAGGCATTTACCTTACCACCAGGCAGCTGGCCACCCTCACCGGGCTTAGCGCCCTGCGCTACTTTAATCTGCAGCACTTCTGCATTCACCAAGTAATGCGGCGTAACGCCAAAGCGACCTGAGGCCACCTGCTTAATTTTTGACACTCGCTCAGTGCCGAAACGAGCGGGGTCTTCACCACCCTCACCGGAGTTAGAGCGACCGCCAAGACGGTTCATGGCCGTAGCCAATGCCTCGTGCGCCTCAGGGCTTAAAGCACCCAAGGACATGCCCGCAGAATCAAAGCGGCTTAATAAGCTTTCTATCGGCTCAACTTCATCAAGCGGAATCGCTTTAATGTCGTCTTTAAAACCGAGCAAATCGCGAATCGTGGCAACCGGGCGGGTATTAACCAATTCGGCATATTTTTTCCAATGCGCGTAATCACCGCTCTTCACGGCCTGCTGTAAGGTCATCACCACATCAGGGTTAAATGCGTGGTATTCCTTGCCGTGCACGTATTTCAGCAAACCACCTTGATCGATGGTTTTACGTGGTAACCAAGCCAAAGTCGAGAGCGCTTCTTGATCGCGCTGCAGCTCAGCAAACCCTGCCCCAGCAATGCGGCTGGCAACACCTTTAAAGCAGGTATCAACGACCTCAGTTGCCAAACCGATAGCTTCAAAAAGCTGCGCGCCACGATAAGACGCAATTGTGGATATGCCCATTTTGGACATAATCTTCAAGAGGCCTTTGTTAATGCCTTTAACGTAATTCGTGTGCGCCGTTTGCTCGTCACCCAGAATGTCGCCGCAAGCCAGCATATCGCTAATAACGGCATAGGCCATATACGGATAGACTGCCGTCGCGCCAAAACCAAACAAGCAGGCCATCTGATGCGAATCACGTGCACTGCCGCTTTCGACCACAATATTGGCGTCGCAGCGCAGCCCCTGCTTAATAAGATGATGGTGAACAGCACCTGTTGCCAGCAGGCTATGCACCGCCAGCATGCCCGGCTCAAAGCTGCGATCACTCAGCAGCAAAATAACCTTACCGCCGCGCACGGCCTGTTCGGCTGCCGCAGTCACTGCAGTGACTGCGTCTTTTAAGGACGTCAAAGCGGGGTCGTAGGCCAAATCAATACGAGCCAGCGGGTAGCGTGGAGAATCTACGTGCATCAAGCGATCAAACTTGTCTGGCGACAAAACCGGACTGGCTAAAATCAATCGATCAGCATGATCTGCCGTTTGCTCAAATACATTTTGCTCTGCACCCAGCAGGGTTTCCAAGCTCATCACGATAGCTTCACGCAGTGGATCTATCGGTGGATTGGTGACCTGTGCAAATTTCTGCCTGAAAAAGTCATACAGCGAACGCTTTTGACGTGACAATACCGCCATTGGGGTATCGTCGCCCATTGAGCCGACCGCCTCGTTACCACTATCTGCCAGCGCCGATAACACTTGCTCGCGCTCTTCAAAGCTAACCTGAAAATACTTCTGGAATGCAGCTAAAGTATCACTCTCCGGCAGCGCAGGGCGGTTACCCTGTCCAAGCTGATCCTGCAGACGGTTGCCATTTTCACGCAGCCACTGCTTATAAGGGTGTGCTGACTTAAGGCGATTATCCACCTCTTCAGTGTGTAGCACTTCGCCAGATTCGGTATCGACAACTAAAATCTGCCCAGGCCCAACACGGCCTTTTGACACCACGTCTTCTGGCTTATAGCCGTAGGTGCCAATTTCTGAGGCAACCGTAATAAAGCCGTCTTTGGTAATAACCCAGCGCGAAGGACGAAGACCGTTGCGATCCAGCATACACACGGCGTAACGACCGTCAGTCAATACTAAGCCCGCAGGGCCATCCCATGGCTCCATGTGCATGGAGTTGTATTCGTAAAACGCCTTTAAATCAGCGTCCATGTGTTCGATATTTTGCCACGCTGGTGGCACTAACATACGCACCGCACGGAATAAATCCATGCCGCCGGCAACAAGCAGCTCAAGCATATTATCTAGGCTTGAAGAGTCTGAGCCAGTGCGGTTCACCAAGGGCGAAAGTTCAGCCACATCAGGTAGTAACGGGCTGCTGAAATTGCGAGTGCGCGCTTCCGCCCAGTTGCGATTGCCTTCAATGGTGTTAATTTCACCGTTGTGGGCTAGCATCCGGAAGGGCTGAGCCAATGGCCAGCGCGGCATAGTGTTTGTCGAAAACCGCTGATGGAATACGCAAATTGCCGTTTCAAGCGCCGGATTGGCAAGGTCTAAGTAGAAACGCGGCAAGTCCACCGGCATGACCAAACCTTTGTACGAAATAACATCAGCCGACAGACTAGATATATAAAAATCGGGGTCGTCCGCCAATGCCATTTCGGCCTGGCGCCGAACCACAAACATGCAGGTACGCAGCTGTTGCGTGTCCATGCCGTCGACATTAATAAAGACTTGCTCTATCCGCGGCAAGCTCGATAGCGCGATCTCGCCACAGACAGATTCGTCTACCGGCACAACCCGCCAGCCCGCAGGCTGAAGACCATTATTGACCAACACTGCTTCAAATTGAGCGCGAGCCGCAGCCGCCGCTTTTTCATCGCGACCGAGAAAAATCTGGCCTACGCCGTAAATTTCGCTCAACTCGCTACCGCAGGACTCTTTAGCCACAGCGCGTAGAAAGCTGTCCGGCTTTTTGAGCAATAAGCCACAGCCGTCACCAGTTTTACCATCGGCAGCAATACCGCCACGGTGTGTCATGCAGGTCAACGATTCGATGGCTGTCTGCAACAATTTATGACTCGGTTCGCCCTGCATATGGGCAATCAGACCGAATCCACAGTTGTCGCGCACATCTTCAGGTCTGTACAGGCCTGTACTCATAAAACGACTCTCGCAAAATTACTAAGAAAAACAAAAAGATAGTCGAAAAGAATGTTCGGGGGATTTTACACATACCCGAAAAAAGGAGTGACATTCTACACGGATGCAGCAAAAGCAACAAACGTCGCCACCTGACCGATCAATTTTTACACAATTTCCGTACAACTAAGCACGAACACCTGCAGCACGCAATACTTGGACAATCATCTCCACCGGCGCATCACTACTCACCACCGACTCTCCCAAGCCTTTTAACAGCACCAGACGCAAACGGCCATCGAGTACTTTCTTATCCCGCCCCATTAACTGCAAAAATTGATCCACATCCATATTTTCTGGTGGTGCAACAGGCAAGCCAGATAATTGCAGCAGCATTTTACCGCGCACCAAAATATCGTCACTCAGCCAGCCCAGCTCAACCGACAGCGCCATCGCCAGCACCATACCCGCAGAAACCGCTTCACCATGCAGCCAATTGCCATAGCCCTCAGCCGTTTCAATGGCGTGACCAAAGGTATGACCAAGGTTTAAAATAGCGCGACGACCACCCTCGCGCTCGTCCTCTGCCACAACCTCAGCTTTATTTACGCAGGACCTGTAAACTGCTTCTTCAAGCAAATCCGTGTCACGACGCATCAGGCCCGTAATATTTTTTTCTAGCCACTCAAAAAAGGGCGCATCGCAAATCAAGCCATACTTAATGACTTCGGCGAGCCCAGCCGAAAACTCACGTTCTGGCAAGGTATCTAACAAGCTCAAATCTGCAAGTACACAATTGGGCTGATGGAATGCACCGATCATGTTTTTCCCCAGCGGATGATTCACGCCAGTTTTACCACCGACAGATGAGTCAACCATCGACAGCAGCGTGCTAGGAATCTGAACAAACCGCACGCCGCGCTGATAACAAGCTGCAGCAAAGCCACACATATCACCCACCACACCACCACCCAAGGCAATTAATGTGGTAGTGCGATTATGATTCTCCTCTAACAAGGTATCGAATATTTGCTCTAGCGTTGCCAGCGTTTTGTAGGCTTCACCATCGGGCAAAATGACTTCGCAAACGGTTTTATCGCTAAGCTGGGCTTTTAATTTTTCCAGATACAAAGGCGCAATCGTGTCATTTGTGACGATGCAAACTTGTTGGCTAGTAATATATTTACACCACAAATCTGGTGCGCCAAGAAGGTCACGCGCGATAAAAATGGGATAGCTGCGCTCTCCCAAATCGAGTTCGAGGTTTTTCATCAGTGAAGTATCCGGGAAAAGATTAATATACCGACCAAGTTGGCCAGTATATCAATATTGCGCGCTCAGGTCGTCAGCGCCAAGCTGAGAACACAATTCCTGCACAACTGACTTGGGCGTTCGATTATCGGTTAACACCGTATAATCGGCGATTTCCTCATAAAGCGGTTCACGCAGAGCCATTAAATTGCGCAAGGTAGTGCCCGGATCACCGGTTTGTAACAGGGGCCGCTTACGATCACGCGCAGTACGACGAATTTGCTCGTCCACCGAGGTTTTTAAATAAATTACTGTGCCTTTAGCGACCATCAACTTACGACTATCGCCACGCAGCACCGCACCGCCACCGGTTGAAATAACAACCTGCGCAGCATCACTTAATTCAGCGAGCATGGATTCTTCGCGATCGCGAAAACCCTCTTCACCTTCCATGTCAAAAATCCACGGAATATCCACGCCACTGCGATCTTCAATTTCACGATCTACATCACGAAAATCAAAACGCAAAGTATCGGCAAGTAAACGACCTATCGTACTTTTACCTGCGCCCATTGGGCCTACTAAAAATATTGCTCCAGACTTCATTATCACTGCGCTAATCAACCAAACTGTCAGCCAAAATACGTGGCGTTATAAATATCAGCGTTTCTTGCTTTTCACGTGACACGGTCGTGGTTTTAAATAAACGCCCTATAAACGGAAGGTCACCCAAGAAAGGGACTTTCGTTTCCGACGAAATATCAAGCTGATCGTATACACCACCCAAAACAACGGTTTCACCATTGCTGACCAATACCCGGGTTTTTAACTCAGTGGTATCAATAGTCGGCACTTGGCCACCCAAACCTGTGGCAATAACCAAAGAACCAATCGTGTCTTGGTTAATAGTTAAATCCATAATAATGCGGTCATCTGGGGTAATAATCGGCGTAACATCAAGCTTCAGTACAGCCTCTTTAAAGGCGATAGTGGTCTCGCCATTCGCAGAAGACTCTGGATACGGAATTTCGGTACCGGATTTAATAATCGCGGGTTCTTTGTCGCCGGTAACAACCCGTGGTTGCGACACAATTTCACCGCGCCCCTTAGATTCAAGCGCAGACAGCTCTAAGTTCAAAAGTACATCAGAGCTAATAAATCCAAGCGCAAATGAACCCGCCGCACCAGACACACCAAGATCAGTCACCAAACCAGGCACGGCGGTGTAAGTCGGCGAGCCCGCAGCTAGCGCGCTTAAATAATTGTTCTGAGTCGCTTGGTCGCTGGCAATATCACCGTTTGCAGAGTAAACCTTATCACCATCTGCTTTAACGTAAGCACCGCCCCACTTCACACCGAGTGAGCGGTCAAAGTCGGAACTGGCACGGACGATTCTCGCTTCTATCTGTACTTGACGAACAGGCACATCAATTAGAGCAATCAAACGACGGAACTCATCCAAGCGTTCGGCGGTTTCAGTAATCAGCAAAGAGTTTGTGCGCTCATCGACAATAACCTTGCCACGTGGCGACAAGATACTACCGGTTGAGTTTTCATCATTTTCACCGTCTCTGTCTGGCTTAAATAATTTAAACAGCTCGGCGGCGTCTGCGTAACGCACTTTTATAAATTCGCTTTGCAACGGTGCCAATTCTTCTACTTGCTTTTGCGCTTCTATTTCTTGGCGCTCGCGCTCAGCAATTTCTGCTGCAGGGGCAACCATCAATACATTGCCGACTTGGCGCTTATCCAAACCTTTGGTTTTTAGCACTAACTCTAATGCCTGATCCCACGGTACATTCTGCAAACGCAGGGTGATATTACCTTTTACGGTATCGCTAGCAACAAGGTTTAATTCCGTAAAATCCGCAATAAGCTGCAGCACTGAGCGAACTTCAATATCTTGGAAATTCAGCGACAGCTTTTCACCAACATAGGCAAACTCGCGACGGCGATCTTCCACTTCTTTTTTAGTCAGCGGCTTCACGCTAACCACATATTCGGTATCCGTCTGATAAGCTAAATAGTCGTATTCGCCACTTGCCTCCAAAGACAATTTCGCGCCCTTTTCGCCCATTCGCGCATCAATGCTTTTTACTGGCGTCGCAAAATCTGCAACATCAAAACGGCGCTGTAAATTCTGCGGTAAATTCACGCCACCAAAATCCACTTTAATTTTGGCGCCTTCCACAAATACATTTACGTCCGCTTTAGCATCTGCGAGCTGAATAACTAAACGCCCTTCGCCCTTTTCTCCACGACGGAAATCCAAATCAGTGATGCTATTACCGGCACTTACCGCCGGTTTAGACGATGTAATCGGGTTGTTATATTTTTCTTTAAGATAAGCTTGGCTGCCACCACTGCCCACCTCTACAACTAAAACATTACCTTCTTGGCGAGTTTGATAAGGTGCCAATTTAATTAGATTGAGGACAACGCGGGTGCGGTCACGACCTTCAAGCACCACTGCGCTACTGGCATTATCGTAAGACAAAGGGAATTTTTTCTGGCTGAGCATATTGCCCGAGCCCACTAGATCGAGGGCAATTCTGGCTGGCTTCTCAATGGTGTAGCCTTTCACCTCTGGCGCAGGGCCGTCAAAGGTTAATCGCGCTTCAAAGCTACCACCCTGCAGCGAATTAAATTCGACATTTTTTAAATTAGACGCCATGGCGGCCACTGATGCCAGAAGCAAACATAGTCCGGTTAGGAGTTGTCGCCCCAGACCTGTTTGGTCACAGGGTCTTTTGCACTGCATCTGCACTCGGGTATTCATGTACTTCTCCGCCATTCGAATTCTTACTTACGGACTTTCAATTCAAGGGAGCGAGGCCGCTCAACCCAACCATCCCCACCGGTGGAAACAATCTCCACCACGGTCAGGTAATTCTCAGCTACATCAATAATCTTGCCGTAATTACGACCAAGATAATTATTTTTCCGCACGCGGTGTACGCCGCCATCAGGATCTTTAACCAAGGCCCACAACACGCCATCGAGACGTACCGTGCCAACAACTGTCATAGAGTCTAGAGAAAACTGCTCTAAGAACTCTTTCTCTCGTTTCAGGTCAGGCTTAATGTTACTAGTCGCCTCTAAGCGCGCAATTTCTTTCACATCTACTGGTCGGTTAAACGGCGCACGCAAGCCCGACGCCGTATAACTAAATGCGCGGTAGGCTTTTAAGGCGGGAATAGGTGTGATTTGGCCAGACGGTGCAGCGCGCTTTTCAGCGACAAAGGCATCGAGATCAGCGTATTGATTGCCACCGCTACAGGCGACGAGTGACGCCACACTGGCGGCTAAGACCCAGCGAGAGAACATCATTATTTGCCCCCCGCTTGATCTTTATAACGGTATGTTTTGGCCGTTATCGACATAGACTGCTGACTTAAATTTTTATCTGAATTAATCGTATAATCGTGCAGCGTAACAATTCGTGGCAAGCCGGCAATACCGCTCACAAACGCAGCCAAGTCGTGATAACTGCCACTGACTTTTATGGCGATTGGCAACTCTACATAGAACTCTTTCACGCGCTCAGTCTGGAGCTGAATACTGCTAATGTCTAAGCCGTTAGACACGGCCTTTTCAGTCATGTCTTCAAGCAGACCAGGCACTTCGGTATCGGCGGGGAGTTGGCTTAAAAGGATGCCAAAAGATTCCTCCATCTCAACCATTTGCTTTTTGAGCGGCACTAATTTTGCGGCTTTAAATGCCTTTTTTCCAAATTCATCTTTCAGCTGTAATTCTTTCGCTTCAACGCTATCTAACTTTACCCGTAAATCAGCAATGATATAAAAATAGCCGCCAACAAGGCACAGGATAAATACCCCGACCCAGGCACCAACCCTCACTAATAAAGGCCAGGCACCAATATTATCAACATTTAGTTCGCTGAGATCGAAGCTCTTAAGCTCGTCGACCAGCTCTTGCCACGCTGCCACAGCCATCGCCCCCTATTTCTCGTCGTCAGGCGCAGGCGCGCTGATTTTATATGACAATTTGAAACTGCTCGCCTGATCACCGTAAGCAGACGCCGCACTCACCGCCGTCAAATTGGGATCGGCAAACCACGGCGAAGCATCTAATTTACGCATTAAACTCGACACTCGGTTATTTGACTCAGCAATCCCCTGGACCTCAATACGGGAATCTCGACGACTCACAGAGGTATAAAACAAGCCATCGGGGAGGGTTCTTACCATCTCGTCAAAGACACGTACAATAAGTGGTCGCGTGCCCTGCAAATCTTGAATAATAGTCATCCGGTCTAGCAGCTGCTGGCGGCGAGTCTCTAAATCTTTTATTTCTGCCACTTCTTTATTAATTTTTTTAATCTGTCCCTGCAAATAGGCATTGCGTCCTTCTTGGTGGCTGATCGCACTATTAACGATAGACATTGAGAGAATTACCAGCAAAACAGCCAGTATTGCTACCCCACCTAATACCGCCAAAAACTGCTTTTTTATGAGCTGGCGGCGCTCTTCTCGCCAGGGCAATAGGTTAATTGTTGCCATTAATCAAAACTCCTAAGCGCTAAGCCACAGGCAATCAACATTGCCGGTGCATCGCTCGTCAGCTTCATGGCGTCCACCCCTGGCGCAACAGCCATGGCCGCAAATGGGTTAGCTATTACGGTGCTCACTTCAACACGCTCTTCCACCATCTCTGCCAGCCCCTGCATCGCGGCGACACCACCGGCAAGTAAAATAATATCGACATTACTATATTGGCTAGCCGAATAAAAAAACTGCAGCGAACGTGAAACTTGTTGAATCACCGCCTCGCGGAACGGAGCTAGAACTTCGCTGTCATAGTCATCGGATAGCCCGCCTTGTTTTTTGGCCAAGCCCGCTTCTTCCGCCGTTAAGCCATAACGGCGCTGAATCTCTTCTGTTAGCTGCCGTCCGCCAAACATTTGATCGCGGGTGTAGACCGTTTCTCCGGCCACAACAACGGTGAGCGAGGTCATACTGGCGCCCACATCCACTATCGCAACCACGGTATTTTCATCACAGCCAATTTGCTGCGAAATCAGTTCAAAGCTTCGCTCTACCGCATAAGCTTCTACATCGACAATTTTCGGGTCTATACCCGCAATATCTAAGGCTTCTACGCGGGTATCTACATTGTCGCGCCGACAGGCAACCAGCATCACTTCCACCTGATCTGGACTGTCGTCAAGTTCACCTAGTACTTCAAAATCAAGGGCAACTTCGTCCAGCGGGTAGGGAATATATTGATCCGCTTCTAAGGAAATTTGAGTTTCAAGCGCGTTTTCATGCATGCCAGCTGGCATGTGAAGAATTTTGGTAATTACAGCAGAACCGGGCACCGCCACTGCGGCCCGTTTCAATTTAGACTTAGATCGTGCATGCACCGCACGCACAACCTCACCGACGGCCTCGACCTCAGCAATATTTTTTTCGACCACAGAATGCGCAGGCAACGACATAACCGCGTAGCTTTCTACACGATATTTATCACCAGTACGGCTCAACTCCAGCAATTTTACGGCGCTGGAACTAATGTCTATACCAAGCAAACTGCGGGAACCCTGACCGCCAAACAAGCCATCTAGCACTGTAATTTTCCTATTTACATCGTGGACTTAGGGCGTACTCTTACATATAAGATTAAATACCAGTGTATACCAATGCGCAAATAGTTCTGAAAAAAAGACGCCGAAAGTGTCACACTTTTCGTTATCCTAGCGTTCGAATTGTGATTTCCACCTCTATTTAAAGGAATAATATGTCCAATACGACGCGTTATCTTCGTATTTTTATTGGCTTAAGCATACTTGCCTGCTGCGGCACCTTAATGGTATTTGCCACCGCATTCCTTTATATCAGCCCTAAATTACCGTCTGTAGAGGCGCTAAAAGACACCCAATTACAAACGCCGCTGCGTATTTACAGCGCCGACGGCAAGCTGTTAGGCGAGTTTGGCGAAAAGCGCCGCTCACCCATCAGCATTCAAGAAGTACCCGAACTTTTCATAGACGCGTTTCTCGCCGCCGAAGATGATCACTTTTACAGCCACCATGGCGTTGACGTCAGCGGCCTACTTAGAGCGGCATCTCAGCTTGTCACCAGCGGCAGCATCCAGTCCGGTGGCTCGACTATTACGATGCAGGTAGCAAAAAACTACTTCCTAAGCCAAGAGCGGACCTTCACTCGAAAATTTACTGAAATTTTTCTCGCCATTGAAATCGAGCGCGCACTGAGTAAAGGCGATATTTTAGAGCTGTATTTAAACAAAATATTTCTAGGTAACCACGCTTATGGTATCGAAGCTGCCGCGCAAGTCTATTACGGAAAGTCCTTAAAGGAGTTGAATCTTGCCCAAATGGCAATGATTGCGGGCCTACCCAAAGCGCCGTCAGCCTACAACCCGGTCGCCAACCCCTCGCGGGCAAAAGTGCGCCGCAACTGGATACTCCGGCGCATGCTGAGCCTTGGCTATATTAGCGACGCCGATTATGAAAACGCCATGCTCGAACCCATCAGCGCCAAGGCCTATGGCACTCAGCTTGATGTTGACGCCCCCTATGTCTCAGAGATGGTTCGCCTAGATATGCTAGCCCGCTTTGGTCAATCGGCGTATGAAGACGGCTATACGGTAATCACAACCGTAAAAGCAAACCTACAAAAAACCGCCAACAAAGCGCTACTTGACGGCGTGATCGAATACGACACTCGCCACGGCTACCGCGGTGCCGAGCGTCACTGGACGCTACCCGATGACATCGACCAAGAGAATCGCCAAGACCTGAGTCAAAAACTAGAGGAAATCGGCAATATCGGGCCGTGGTACCCCGCTTTAGTCCTAGATGTAAAAGAGCAAAGCGCATCAATCCTCCTCCCCGGAGAACTACAAGCTAACCTAGAATGGGAGCACGGCCTTGCTAAAACCGTGCGCTATATCAGCGAAGACCGTGTCAGTTACGCGGCGGAAACCGCATCAGAACTGATCAAGGCTGGCGATGTTATCCGCGTTAAAATGAGTGACACCACCCCGCGGCACTGGGAGTTATCGCAGTTACCCAAAGTGCAAAGCGCGCTGGTGTCATTAGACGCCGACAGCGGCGCAATTCTAAGTTTAGTGGGTGGTTACAACTACCAAAAAAGCGCCTTTAACCGCGTTACTCAGGCTGAACGCCAACCCGGCTCCAACTTTAAACCATTTATTTACACCGCCGCGCTCGACAATGGCTTCACCCCAGCCACCATTATTAATGACGCCCCCATTGTGTTCGACAGCGACGCGCAAGGTAATACTTGGCGCCCCAGTAACGACAATGGCCGCTTCAACGGGCCAATGCGACTGCGCCAAGCGCTCTACCTATCTCGCAATTTAGTGTCGATTAGAGTTTTGCGCGACCTTGGTATTGCAAAGGCAATCAAGTACGTTGGTCGCTTTGGTTTTGATCCGAGTAAGTTGCCCCACGATCTATCGCTAGCGCTGGGAAGTCACTCTCTTACCCCCCTAGATGTCGTAACTGGCTACGCCGTCTTTGCCAATGGCGGCTACAAAGTGTCGCCTTATGTCATCGATCGAATTATCGACCGTGACGGCAACACGGTTTACCGCGCCGACCCCGAAATCGTCTGTCGTCATTGCGACGACGAGGACGACAAAGGCCTTGAAAACATCGAAGCGGACACCCTCGACGACATCATTTCCGGCGACGACG